>NZ_MUFO01000040.1:0-26541 GCF_001995345.1 Salinivibrio sp. IB872
ACAATTTGCTCTATTGGCGTCTCACGATACATCGCTTTTAACCGTCTTGTTCACCACGCCCCTAAAAGAAGCATCGGTTAAATATTCTTTTTTTACGCATAAAAAAGCCAGACAAGACGTCTGGCTAATAAACAATTTGCTCTATTGGCGTCTCACGATACATCGCTTTTAACCGTCTTGTTCACCACGCCCCTAAAAGAAGCATCGGTTAAATATTCTTTTTTTACGCATAAAAAAGCCAGACAAGACGTCTGGCTAATAAGGTACGGCAGGAAGATAAGACGCTAACGTTTTTGTCGCTGCGCTAGCATCGGCATTAAGTGGCGATCGCTGGCAGCTAACAGCGCCTGGCCGAGGCTCTCTCGCCATTGCGGCCAAACACGGTAGATGTAAGGATCTTGCCCTTCGCCAGGATTAAAGCCCCCCACAAACGTATCGCGTATCGCTTTTAGGGCTTTGTCTTGGCCGGTTTCACTGTTATCAAAGCCTTTTTTGCCATCTCTGGCTTTTATCCCCGCTCCGACTGAGCTTGGCAGATAGGTAAGCGGCTGGTTGAGGCCATGTTGATAGTCTTCAACCAAAGCTTGTAAGTGTGCAAGCGCGTCATCTTTGCTGAGTGGGGAAAACTCGATGGTTTCTTTCACCCCCACCAGCGTACTCGGCACGGCTTCGCCCATCGCGCATTGGCATAAATGATCGATCCATACCGCAAGCTGATGACGCACGGTCAGATCGCCGCAATGAAAGCGGACCAAACAGTCTTGATAACGCCGGTTGAGCCAACCTTGCAGTTGTACCTCACCCAAGGCAGTGGGAAGGGTCAGATTAAGCTCAAGATCGGGGCGCGGCGCGGCGAGTAAAGGCGTTAAACGTTGGTACATATCACGGATCACCGTGACTTGCGTATCCAAGGTCAGTTCGCCAAAGTACGCCAAAGGCAACTTGCCCTGCCCACGCTGTCGAGCCATAAAATCCTGCACACTTTGGGGACTGTCATCGGTTTCAATAAAGTGCGCTAACAGCTGATCGCGTAGCTGAAACCGGTGCAAGGTATCTAAACTAAAGGGTTCAAATTCTTCTAACGGCGCCTCTAACTGCTCAAAGAAGACTTTCAAGCGGCGTTGGAAAAAATAGCGCACGGGCAACCGCCAAAAGCGCTGCAATTCAGCCAACTCAATCACGGGATCCTGGTGGCTGTCCGGATCAGGGTTTAACGCATCGCCAATAAATGCCGGCAGTTGCGTCCCTTGTCCTTGAGCAGCCGGTAGCCACTCTTGTGCATAACTTCCAGCACCGGAAAAGGCATCAGGGCTAAAGGGCGTTAGCGGATGGAACTGGATAAGTTTTTCTTCCAACTGCTGGCGTGACTGCGCTTCGGGTAAGTCGCGGTCACCGGCCAAACAGTAGCCTTGAGTACAATATTCAAGCAACTCGGTGACCAGTACCGATGGGACTTTTAAGCTGTTGTCTTGCACTGAGCGACCGACATAACTGATATACAAACGCTGCTGTGCTGACTGCAACGCTTCTAAAAACAGGTAACGATCATCGTCGCGGCGCGAGCGATCTCCCGCCCGCGTGCGGCCAACCATCAAATCAAAGCCGACACTGGGCACTGTGCGCGGGTACACGCCATCATTCATCCCAAGCAGACACACCACATCAAAGGGAATGGAGCGCATCGGCATCAAGGTACAAAAGTTGACCTGGCCGGCCAAAAAGCGCTGGCTGACTCGCTCGTTATTGAGGCGACCATTAAAGTAATCGCGCACCACGGGCAACGTCAACGTATGGGTAAAGGCGGCATCGCTGAGCTGCGTTAGCCAACTGTCTAACTGAGTACGGATCAATTTGACTGCTAACTCTTCATCCCCTTCAATGGCGAAGCAGTCATCCAGCATTTGGGTCAATCGCGCCACCCACGCCTTGCCATCGCATTCAATCGCCAGTTGTTGCTGGTAGTGGATCAAGGTGTCGATAAACAGCCCTAACCGCCCCGCCAGCTCCGCATTAAGCCCTTGAACTTCATCATAAGGGACGGTGTCTGCAAACAGCCCTGCTTCACTCGGCATCGCATAGCCGAGTAACATACGTTTCAGGCCAAATAGCCACGTATTCTGATACTGCTCGGGCAAGGCAAATTGGCTTGCGGTATGGGTATCAAGCCCCCAGCGAATACCGGTTTCTTCCACCCACTGCTTAATCTGATCAAACTGTTGGCTGTCGATGGCAAAACGGCGCGACACCGCCGGCACCTCTAGAATTTCCAATAGCTCCGCCGCACTACATCGACTATCAGGCAGGGTGAGCAGACGCAAAAAGGCGGCTAACACCGGGCTTTCTTGATCGGCGCTACGATCTGAGATGGAAAACGGAATAAAACGCTCACTCGGCGCATTACCAAACACCGCTTGAATGGCGGGGCTGTAGGCATTGATATCCGCCACCATCACAATCACATCGCGGGGGCTCAGTGATGGGTTGGCCTCAAACATCGCGAGTAACTGATCGTGCAGCACTTCGACTTCACGCATCGGGCTGTGACAAGCATGGATTGCGATCGAAGCGTCATCTGGCTTGATTTCTGTTTTCGCCGCACTGGTTTCAGTCTGCTTGGGATCGCCCGGCTCATTCAAATCCAAAATATCGGCTTGGATGTGATGCAGCAGATTATCGCGAGTGACCTCAACAAAGCCGCTATCAATCTCATTACAGGCCATTTCCGAGAGCAGCAGTAAGTTATCACGCCCCAGTTTTCCCATCGACGCCAGCAAGCTGTTCCCTACTTCACCATGCTCGGGCTCATCAAGCCCCAGTGCCAATTGGCTCTCGGCGGGGATATCTTCAATTCGGCTGATCTTATCCCGCGCCAATGCGGCACGTTTAGCCAGATAGCGCTTGTCGCGAATATCGCCCCAATAATAACGGCATGGATTGGTGAACATAAAATGCACTTCCACATGCTCGCCCAGTGCTTGCAACGCATCCAGATAGCGTGGTGGGAGCGCGGAAATGCCAAACACAAAGACCCGCTCAATATCAGCCAGTCCCTCAGGTTTGTGCTGATGACTGGTTAAGGTATCGATAAACTCTTGATACAGGTTGGCGCGATGATAAGGCGATTGACCCAACGCCAAGGTGTGATCGTATAAGCGGCGCCACAGTTTTTGCTGCCAAGGCTGCACATCGTCAAGCTCAGGCACCGGTTGTTCTTGCTCCCATGCCAGCACCCACTCGGGGCGATAGACCAAATATTGATCGAAAATATCGGCCACTTTTTCGGCGAGCTGGTAAGCACGCTGCTGATCCTGGCTATCTTCCAAATACGCGGCTAAATCAGCGAACTCTGGCGCATCCAGACAGCTGGGTAAGATATCCATCAGCTTCCATGTCATCGCCTCTTTGTTGAAATCACTGCGCTCAGGCACGCCATCCAACACCCTCACAAACAACTGCCAAATAAAGGTGGCGGGAAGCGGGAATTCGACGTTAGCGACAATCTGCTGCTCATTGGCGAGTGCCATTTTTAACCACTGCGCCATGCCGGGGCTTTGCACCAGAATAAGTTCTTTTTGAAAAGGGTCAGACAGCGGTCGCTGTTGGATCAGGGAGACCAACAAGGATTTCAACAAATCGAGCTGATTAGAGTGATAAACAGTAAACACAAGGCGCTCACATGGGAAAGATAACTGGCATCGATTGTGGCCGATTGCCGTGATAAGCGCAAACCGCCACCAACACGCCGCGACCTCGCACACGACTTGCTAACCGTGTGATAGCACAGCAAATCGCTGAGCGATTAAACGCGATTGTCACCCACACTGAATGCGATCAGCTGGCTGATATGGTTCAGTGAACGGCCTGACTCTTGTTGCCACTCATTAAATGCCTGTTGCGCCGCTTGCATCGCCCGCTTGGTCTCTCGGCCGCTATCAACGATTTTAGTCGCACGCAGGTAGTGCTCGATATCGCGGGTGAACAAGAAGGTGTCCTTGCCCATTCGGCGCAAGGTATAAGCGCCCGTATTGCCGCCTAAACGCTTACCGTGCTTTTTTAAATACTGCCATAAACCGACAATATCTTCGCTGGGCCAATCGGCGACAAACTGGCTAAAACTGCCGTGCGATTGCTGCACGCGGTGGATCATTTCCGCGTTGTGCGGAATGGTCATCACCTTGGTAAGGTGACGAATAATCGCTGGGTTGGTGGCTTTTTCTTCCCACATTTCCGGCGGCATCAGCAGCATTTTCTCAATATCAAAGCCCCAGAACACCTCTTCAAATCCGGGCCATTTTTTACGCACAACCTGCCAACTAATGCCCGATTGAAACACCTTCTGGCTAAACGCCGCGAGCCAGCGATCATCTGGTATCTCACACAAGGCATCATGTTCAAGCGGTGCCACCAGCATGCGCTCTAATTCTCGTTGACCACCTTTGCGATCGGCGGCACGTTGATAAATGGTGCTAAATTTTTCTCTCATGTCACAATCACGGCAGGGTCGGTAGACAATGGCCCTTATCCTACTGTATAAAAAGACAGTAAATCAACGAAGAGAGGGTAATTATGGCCGTTATCGTCAAGTACGTGGTCGAACGCGAGGGAGAAGAAAAGATGACATTTACCTCCAAAGCCGAAGCCGATGCCTACGATAAAATGTTGGATATGGCAGATGCGATGTTCGACTTGATTGGAGAAAGCGAACTAGTAGACGACGAAGAAAAGCGTGAAGCCTTGTCGCTATACCTTGCTCAACACAAAGACTCGGTCCTCGAGGCGCTGGGCGCCAAACGTAAAGCCGTCAAGAAAAAACCGGCGAAAGCGAGTGACAGTAAAATGGATGAAAGTAGCGACGACAGCAAAGACGCTGACGCTGCCTAGCACTCCCATTGCTGATCCTGTTGGCATCCGCGAAAGAGCAAGCCCACTTGGCTTGCTTTTTTTATGCGCTGAACCTGTATTTCACTCGCAAGGTATCACCCACGCTATGCATCAACACGAATCAGTGCCCCGACCTGTGTGGGATTTTACCTTGGCGTTCAGTTGAGTACTTCCAACCGCTGGCGGTTGTCTTTAAGATGAAGCGTTCGATGTTTTAAGCCCAAATTTCTATAAGGAGATCTCCCCCAATGGCAAGCTTTGCTCTGGCACTCGGTACCGCGACCCAAAACCAGGACGGAAAAATCATTGAAGCCTTTTTCCCGGCTCCGCTTCTTAACCCGAGCGATGATCTTGTCCGTGCATTAAGCGCGCTGACAGATTACGACGCGGGTAATCAGGTAGTAGCGATTGCACCAGAAACCTGCCGTGCTATCAGTGAAGCCTTCGCGGCGGCTGGCGCTAAAGAGGCCGCTCATTTCGCCAACATGGCACAACAAACTACCCAACCGCTGGTGCTGGTGATCCTCGAAAATGACAGCAAGCCTGCATCGGTTGCAGAAGGCTTTTTGAAGCTTCAACTGATTTCACACCGCTTAGTGAAACCACATGGTGTGGTGCTAGAAGGGCTCTTTGGCCTACTACACAACATTGCTTGGACCAACCAAGGCCCGATCGACTTGCCAGAGTTGCCTGAGCGTCAGATGGAAGCGCGCTTGAAAGGCGAAACACTGACCGTTGAATGCGTCGACAAGTTTCCGAAAATGACCGATTACGTGGTACCTGCAGGTGTGCGTATTGCCGATACCGCCCGTGTCCGCTTGGGCGCGCATGTCGGTGAAGGTACCACGGTGATGCACGAAGGCTTTATCAACTTCAATGCCGGTACTGAAGGTGTCAGCATGGTTGAGGGCCGTATCTCTGCAGGAGTCATGGTCGGCAACGGCAGTGATATTGGTGGCGGCGCATCAATCATGGGAACCTTGAGCGGCGGCGGCCAGATTGTCGTTTCGATTGGCGAAAACTCACTACTCGGTGCCAACGCCGGCCTTGGCTTCCCATTAGGCGATCGTTGCACCATCGAGTCAGGCCTGTATGTCACCGCAGGTACCAAAGTCACCATGCTCGACGCCGACGGGAATGCGGTCGAAAGCGTTAAAGCACGTGACTTGGCGGGCAAAGCCGATCTCCTGTTCCGTCGTAATTCAAAAACAGGTGCCGTTGAGTGTTTGACCAACAAGAGTGCGGTTGAGCTCAACCACGAGCTACACGCGAATAACTAATGCTTTGATTATTTATCAGCGCATTATCAGGCGGCCATCATGGTCGCCTTTTTTATGCCCAGTTTGCTTGAGCCACTCTCGTTTCACCGCAGTGCACCAAAAAGCACAAGCTGATTTGTGGCACATTTTTAACCACAGCGAAAAGTAGAAAAATACATAGGCGCGACGCGGCCCTGATTGGCGGGTAAATCAGCATTCGTGACCTCTCCCAAGGTAGCATTTTTGTCTTTAAGTTCAAGGGATTTCATGCTTAACAAATGTCAGGATCCGTGAAGGCTCACAGTTCAACTTTTCGTTTTTTCTCCCCCCTTTAAACTTGAGCCAAGTCACGTTATCAAAGGAGGAAAGCGGTAATCTGAATATGAACCTAATACAGGGGAACAAAGAGGAACGAGTATGAGAGTGGAAATTGCAGGCAAAAACATCGAAATCACTCCCGCCATCCGTGAGCGCATCGAAAGCCGCTTTGATAAGTTGGCCAAGTGGCAGGTGGCACTCATCAATCCTCATGCTGTGATCAGTAAGGAGCCAAACCATCAGTTCAAAGTAGAAGCCAAAGCAGGGTTGCCAGGATCAACCATCGTGGCCTCTGCAGAGAGCGATGACATGTATAAAGCGATCAACGAGGTGGGCCAGAAGCTCGAAAAGCAATTAAATAAGGTCCAACACAAAGGCGAAGCACGCCGCAACGACAAATCAACGGCAACGGTTGCAATGGAAGAAAATGCAGCCGACGAGGAAATCTAACCCGCATTGCATTACCTCACCCGCTAAACATGTCAGCCCCGCCCCCGCGGGGCTTTTTGGTGCTTGACAGCATCCCCCGCTGTCAATATGGTTAATTGACACGCAAACATAACAACCAAGGCCCTATGCTGATTATTGCTCGTTTCTTTCGCTTCTTTTTTATCTCGCCTGTGCGGGAGGAAGCGTGCTAAGCCTTAACAGCATGGCGCTCTAACCTCCCAACCGGGAGGTTTTTTTGTATTAGAACAAGGATAATGTATGCCAGACACGCCACTTTCACTGGACGAGATCCGCAAGCGGATCAGCCAGTTAGACCACGAATTGCTGACTTTACTGGCCGAGCGCCGCCGCCTCAGCGTGGATGTCGCGAAAAACAAAATCGCAATTCAAAAACCGATTCGCGATCAAGAGCGAGAACAAGCCTTATTGGAAAAATTGGTCAGTGATGGCAGCGCTCACCAACTGGATGCCCATTATGTGCTGAGTATTTTCCACACCATTATTGAAGACTCGGTGCTGATTCAGCAGCGTTATCTGCAAGCTCTGGCCAACCCCGACAATCAACGTCCGGTAGCTCGGGTTTCCTTTTTAGGCAGCCAAGGTTCGTACTCCTATCTCGCCGCGCGCCAGTACTTTAGCCGCAAGCAAACCGAATTAGTGGAAATGGCTTGTGACAGCTTTAAACAAGTGGTCGAAACGGTAGAAACCGGCCATGCCGACTATGGCTTATTGCCTGTCGAAAATACTAGCTCAGGGTCGATCAATGAAGTGTACGATCAGCTGCAGCACACCCGGCTATCTATCGTTGGCGAGTTAACCCTTCCCATTGCTCATTGCTTACTGACCGTTGGCAACCAAGATCCCAGCCATATTGATACCCTATACGCGCATCCCCAGCCTCATCAGCAATGCAGCGAGTATGTCGATACCTTAGGAAAAATAAATAAAGTGTACTGTTCAAGCACCGCTGACGCGATGCAACAAGTGGCAGATTTAAACCAACCTAATGTAGCTGCCATCGGCCATGCCGCCAGTGGTGAGTTGTATGGCCTCACGGCAATCAAAACAGACATAGCGAATCAGCAGCAAAACTACACCCGCTTTATTGTGGTGGCCCGTAAGCCGGTGAAAGTGTCCAAACTTACGCCTGCCAAAACCACGTTCATTATGTCGACGTCGCAGCAAGCAGGGTCTTTGGTGGAGTGTTTGATGGTATTGCGAGAGCGCGGCATCAATATGACCAAGCTGGAATCTCGGCCCGTGCTCGGCAACCCATGGGAAGAGATGTTTTATGTCGATGTTGAAGCCAATATGGCCAGTGATGTGATGCAAAGTGCACTGGACGAGCTCACCACCCTGACCCGTTATCTAAAAGTGCTCGGTTGCTATCCGTCAGAGACCATTTCTCCCACCGAGGTATCTCTGCCGGACAGCAACGACTAACTAAACTATCCATTGCCCATAAATCAGTTGCCCATAAAAAAGCCCACTGTGTGGGCTTTATATCAGGCAATCGCGCGACTATTTATACTCGAATGGCGCATTCCAGCCAGTGAGTTTGGCTTCACTCCAATCACCGTACATAGCGTTTGGCAGTACAATCCAGTCTTGACCAAAGTGCTTAGCATGTTTGTTCACTAAGGCACGTTGTTGCTTAAGATCCGCATCACCAAACTCGCCAGAAAAGTCATGCAGAGAATCGCCTAGCTGCATCACTAAGGTATGCTTGTTCTCGACAATTTTACGGCGCTCGGCTTTAGGTGGACCTAAGAGTAAGACATGGTCATCCGCAACTTGCGGCAAGGCCAGTGCTTTCAACGTCGCCAAGGTGTCTGATTTATTTTCTTGATAACGATCAGAGACATAATAAATCGCCACATCATGTTGGTCGGCAAAGTCTAAAAATGCTTTTGCCCCAGGAATAAGACGTGGCTGCCCTTCGCGCTCCCAGTGCTTCCAAGTATCCCAACTGGTGAAATCGTGACAGGCCTGCATATCTCTGACTAGCAAGGCACCATTATCAATAATGGTCTCATCTAAGTCTGTCATGATGGCTAGGTTTGCATTCTCGCCATGAGATTGGATTTGTTGCTCTAAACGGAAAGTGGCGAGTTCAAACGTTTGACGCTGCATCGCAATCACTTCTGCGGATTGCTGCTGATAACGAAGCCCCATTGCATATTCAGCCTGTTCACAGCCACCGCCATCTTGCGCAACCGCATGACCCGATGTCATGAATGCTAGGCTGGTGAACGCTGTGGCGACAGCAATATTGCAGTATCGGGCGATTCTCATGAAATCATCTCCATTGATGTGTGTATGTAAGCTGCAAGCCCTCCTCACAGCAAAGTTACAAGATGTAACTTTAAGTTACACTTTTCATCATAATGTATTTCTATATCATCATCAAACAGCACGAAAAACCACCTATAAACTGCATTGATGGTCTTTATCACCAACAATTAGTTAAATATCGATAGTTTCAATGGTCATGATTTGCAGCATCGCTGCTCTCTAGTTGAATGCAGGAGAAGTCTGTAAGCACCGACGTATTACCTTTCAGGGCTCATCGGCGGCGGGACCGTATCACGCAAAAAGCCCACGATGTGGGCTTTTTTAATGCTAAGTGGGCTGGTTTACATAAGCTAGGTCGCGGTGCGGTGGGTGGCGTCGTTGGCTTGTCGCAACAGGCCTTGGCTTTCTTGTAAAAAGCGCGGCGCGTAATCGCCAAACCAGTTTTCCACTTGGGCAAACGCATCGACAAAGGTGGCTTTGTCGTGCTGTTCAAGCAAATCAATCGCTTCCCCAAAACGCTGGTAAAAGCGCTTAATCATCGCCAAGTTTTGCGGTGAGGACATAATAATATCCGCATACAAGCTCGCATCTTGGGCAAACAGACGCCCCACCATGGCAAGCTCCAAGCGATAAATCGGTGAGCTCAACGCTGTCAGCTGGTCCAAGTTGGGGTTTTCTTCTGCCAGATGGACCCCGTAAACAAATGACGTAAAGTGACGTAGCGCTTGGATCAGCGTCATGCCCTCATCATGCTCAACAGCACTGATCCTGTGTAGTCCCGCCCCCCAAATACGAAATTGCTCGAGCAGCCATTGGTAGGCTTCTGGCTCGCGGCCATCGCAGTAAACAATGACCTGCTTAGCCAGGCTAGCCACATCAGGACCAAACATGGGGTGCAGCCCCACAACGGGGCCTTGATGCGCCGTTAACATGGCTTGTAGCGGGCCAGATTTAACGGAGGTAAGGTCTGCCAAGATACAGTCTTTCGGAAGCTGCTGGAGAGCGCTAATCACGGTTTCGGTGACATCAATCGGCACAGAGACCACCACCATGCCGGCATCTGCGAGCAATGCCTCTGCGTTGTCCCAATCGTTTTTCTCCAACACAGACACTTGATAGCCCGATAGGCGGAATAAGCGTGCGAATAAGCGACCTAACTGCCCTTCTCCACCAATCACCACGATGCGGCGCAAATCCGGATTTAGGCATTTAAACCCGGAGTCGTTTTCGCTGCTGTACGACTCGCGCATTGTGCGTCGCAGCACATCTTCAATCAAATCGGGCGGCACCCCTTGCGCTTCGGCTTCTGCTCGTCGAGACGCTAACATGGCTGCTTCACGGTCAGGCGCATAAATGGGCAAGCCATGCTGACTTTTTACCTCTCCCACTTCCGCAACCAGTGCCAGTCGTTTGGCGAGTAGAGTTACCATTTGTTTGTCGACATCATCGATTTGATCGCGCAGTCGGCTTAGTTCCGCCACCATGATTTAGTCCTGTTGAATCCGTTGTTGTAGAGAAGTTGCCAACGCTTGGTGCGTATGACGCAGCAATTGTTCGGTAGACGCCCAATCAATGCAAGCATCAGTGATCGAGACGCCGTACGCCATCTCTTCTTTGGGCAGATCCGCCGACTGATTCCCCGCATGGATATGGCTTTCTAGCATCAGACCGATAATAGACCGGTTGCCCTGATTGATCTGGTGGATCACATCTTCAGCGACCAAGGTTTGGCGACGGTAATCTTTGCGAGAGTTCGCATGGCTACAATCGACCATCAGCGATGGCGTCAGGTTAGCATCGCGCAGTTGCTGCTCACACTCGGCCACAGAGACGGAATCATAGTTGGTTTGCTTGCCGCCACGTAAAATCACATGGCCATTGGGGTTACCTTGTGTGGTCAATAATGCCACTTGCCCGGCTTGGTTAATTCCCATAAAACGGTGCCCTGAAGCAGCCGCTTTCATCGCATTGGTGGCGGTGGCCAGATTGCCATCCGTACCATTTTTAAAGCCAATCGGCATAGACAGGCCACTCGCCATTTCACGATGGGTTTGTGACTCGGTGGTACGAGCACCGATGGCTGCCCAACTAAACAAATCGCCAATGTATTGTGGACTGATCGGGTCGAGCGCTTCGGTGGCCAGCGGCAATCCCATTTCAGCAAGCTCAGTGAGCAGACTGCGTGCTTGCTT
This sequence comes from Salinivibrio sp. IB872, assembly GCF_001995345.1. Taxonomy (NCBI): domain Bacteria; kingdom Pseudomonadati; phylum Pseudomonadota; class Gammaproteobacteria; order Vibrionales; family Vibrionaceae; genus Salinivibrio; species Salinivibrio sp. IB872. The sequence continues at coordinate 11,396 of NZ_MUFO01000040.1, forward strand.
TAAGCCAAACTCAACATCAAAGCTGCCATCCAAATGTGGATCATTGATAAGCCCTTTCCAGCCCACTGTGGTACGTGGTTTTTCAAAGTAAACCCGCATCACAATAAACAAGTGGTCGCTCAGCTCATCCGATAGGGCTTTTAAACGGCGGGCATAGTCTTTCGCCGCGTCGACATCATGAATTGAGCAAGGACCACAGACCACAAGCAGGCGGTGATCACGCTTGTTGATAATATCTGCCACGGTTTGACGGGCCTGACTAATCGCCGCTCGGGTGCTTTTGGCGATAGGAAATTGATCGCGAAGTTGCTCTGGTGTGAGAAGCACTTGTTCATCGCGAATGTTGATATTGGTTACCGAATCTTGCTGCATGACCTTGCCCTAAAAGATGTTCACTATGTTTTACATAGACAATACCAGCCCATATTTTAAAAGCAATAGTAACTGTATCATTTAAATTACGGTGTAATTTTTAATTTACAGTCGCATTTTTAATTAGAGTCTTTTATCACCAACAGTTACTATAACGGGGAACTCTAGTTACCCCTTTTTATTGTTATGGCGTTAGTGCTTTCATTGCTGCAGCAGATGAGCGTGTATCTTGTGATCGCGTATTTGCTGAGCAAAACCCCTGTGTTTATGCCGCTGCTCAGTATTTCTGGGCGGCTATCGCACAAGTGTGTCTGCTATGTGCTTTTTTCCGGCTTCTGTATTCTCGGCACCTATTTTGGGTTGCACATCCAAGACGCAATCGCGAATACCCGCGCTATCGGTGCCGTGCTTGGCGGTCTGCTTGGCGGCCCTGTGGTGGGTTTTTTGGTCGGCTTAACGGGCGGACTACATCGCTATAGTTTAGGAGGGTTTACAGATTTGGCCTGCGCGATCTCGACCACAGCAGAAGGCGTGATTGGCGGCTTAATGCACCGCTACTTGGTCTCTCGCAACCAAACCAGCCGTTTGTTTTCCCCTACCGTGGTCCTAAGCGTGACGTTCGTAGCAGAGCTGGTACAAATGGCCATCATTCTCGCCGTCGCCGAACCCTTTAGTCGTGCTTATGAGCTCGTCAGCGCAATTGCTGCGCCCATGGTGATCGCTAACTCAGTCGGCGCCGCGATGTTTATGAGCATTATTGTTGATCGCAAGACGTTGTTTGAACGCTATTCCGCGGCGTTTTCTAGTAAAGCGCTTAAAATTGCTGAACGATCGGTCGGTATTTTAAGTAGCGGGTTTAATCAACAAAGTAGTGAACAGGTCGCCGCCATTATCCAGCAAGAAACCGGCGTGGGGGCGGTGGCAATCACAGATCGCGAGAAAATCCTTGCCTTTACCGGCATTGGTGATGACCACCACTTACCCGGTACTCCCATTGCGTCCGATTATACCCGACGTGCCATTGCGGATGACCAACTCATCTATATCGACGGCGCGGATACCCCTTATTGCTGCTCACTGTCTCCCCATTGCAAACTGGGCTCTGTGTTGGTGATCCCGCTACGTGGCGGGGATGGCTATGTGCTAGGGACGGTGAAGCTTTATGAGCCAAAACGTAAACTGTTCTCGGCGATCAATGTCACCATGGGAGAAGGGATCGCGCGTTTGCTCTCCAACCAAATTTTAACCGGCCGTTATCAGCGCCAGCAAACCTTGCTGACCCAAGCGGAGTTAAACTTGCTACGCGCCCAAGTGAACCCTCACTTTTTATTTAACGCGTTGAACACCATCAGTGCGGTGGTCAAGCGCGAGCCAGAGCGCGCTCGTCAGTTAATCCAGCACTTATCCACCTTCTTTCGCAGTAACTTAAAACAAAATCGCGAAACCGTCTCGCTTGAGCAAGAGCTGAATCATCTTGATGCCTATCTGGAACTCGAACATGCCCGCTTTGCCGATCGAATGAGTGTTGAAAAGCAGATTGATCCGGCTATCTTGCACGCGGTGATCCCCAGTTTTACCTTACAGCCTTTGGTTGAGAACGCGGTGAAACATGGGATCAGTCAATTAATGGCCGACGGTCAAATCATCATTCGTGGTTGGCAAGAAGGCGAATGCCTGTATTTACAAGTCGAGGACAATGCAGGTCTCTATCAGCCAGCGGCACAGCATGCTGGGCTGGGGCTTCGTATTGTCGATAAACGGATACGCGGATTATTCGGCGGACAATACGGGCTTAAAATGACATGCCAGCATGATCACTGGACACGTGCCACTGTGACCTTGCCATTAACCGATACTGCCCCAAACAAGGAGACCATGGCATGATTCGAGCGTTAATCGTGGATGACGAATTGTATGCACGTGAAGCCTTGGAAGATGAGCTGCTAGGATTAGGCGGTGTAACCATCATTGGTCAATGCAATAACGCCATTGATGCACTGAAAACCATTAATCACACCCGCCCCGATGTGGTGTTTTTAGATATTCAAATGCCTCGCGTCACCGGCCTTGAGCTACTCGCGATGCTTGACCCCGAGACCATGCCCAAAGTGGTGTTTGTCACCGCCTATGATGAGTTTGCCGTACAAGCCTTTGAGGACAACGCATTTGATTATTTGCTCAAGCCCATCGAAACCGCGCGCTTAAAAAAGTCGCTCGACAAACTGTCGCGTGAGTTAAATCGACCAGAGGACTATCAGGCGATCACGCCCGCACTGGAGCTGCTCCCTTGTGCGGGCCATAACCGGATTACCTTAGTGCCTCACCAAGACGTCGAAGTGGCACGCACCTCAGTGACTGGCGTGACACTACTCACCGCCAATGGAGAATCCGTCACCCATTTAAGCTTGAAAGTCTTGGAAGACAAAACGCCCTTAATGCGCTGCCACCGACAATTTTTGGTGCACCCTGCCGCTATTCGGGAGATCCGGCTGTTAGATAATGGGCTCGCGGAGGTGGTGACCGCCTCCGCTCATTCGGTACCGGTAAGCCGACGTTATCTTAAGGCACTGAAAGATAAACTTGGTCTTACCCATAATTGATGTCGGCACCGGTTTTAGCGCTAGTAAAACTGGCTATTCGCTTGGCTTTGGTAATCGTTATAGCCACGTTGCCACTCCATACGAAAACGCTGTGAACCGGGTCGGCTTTCGCACACGCCCATATAGGGGTTGCCATCCAACCCGAGTTGATACGCATGTGCAGGATTGCAGTATGCGTCAATGCCATGAATATAGCCTTGCTCGTAGTCGAGGTAATTGGCGGTCATACGGTCGCCTGCTTTGTTCGCCAATGTGCGTAAGTCGTTTAAGGTTCGCTGTGGTAGCCCGCGCTGGCCATCTTGCTCACCCAGTCCATACCAGTTTTGCTCATCCACTAACGCTTGTGTAGTCGATGCTGCACACCCCGTCATCAGCACAATAGTCAGTAACGAAAAAAGCGCGTGTTTCATGCCACCATCCTTTTGATCAAAAAAGCCCCAGCGAGTGCTGAGGCTTTGATCTTAGCGCATTTTATGCGTTATTGCTGTAATACCAATTGGTTAGGATGGCATCATTGCTCGTCAGCAATCAGCTGAGGGTTCGGCTTATAGACCACAAGGAACGCAATACTCGCCACCACCGTTGTTACCAGACCAATGATGGTGGCTGTGTTCATCGGTAAGCCAAAGCCGATGTCAGCGTTAGCTAAGTAGGTCACGGTGACTGCGGTCATAAACATCGCCGGAATGGTGCAGACCCAGTGCAGCTTATCACGCTTAATTAGGTAGGCTGCCGCGGCCCACAACATGATCATCGCCGTGGTTTGGTTCGCCCAACCAAAGTAGCGCCAAATCACGCCAAACTCGGCCTTGGTGATCAAGTAACCCACCACAAACATAGGAATCGCAATCAGGAGACGTTTCATCAATGGCTTTTGCTGAATATTCAAAAAGTCAGCAATGATCAAACGCGCAGAACGGAACGCGGTATCCCCTGAGGTGATAGGCAATACAATCACACCTAATACCGCCATAATGCCCCCGACGGTGCCCAAGAGCGACGTAGAGACCTCATGCACCACAGCGGCAGGACCGCCATTGGCGAGCGTTTGATTCAACGCATCCGTAGATTCGTAAAAGCTTAATCCTAAGCTACACCAGATAAGCGCAATGACACCTTCGCCAATCATGGCGCCATAAAAGATAAAGCGACCCGATTTTTCATTCTGCATGCAGCGCGCCATCAATGGCGACTGGGTGGCATGGAAACCTGACACCGCCCCACAGGCAATAGTGATAAAGAGCAGTGGCCACAATGGCAGATCGGTGGGATGGAAGTTAGTGGCAAAATCGAGCCCTTGGCTGTAGAAGCTGTGATCGCTCACGGCCAAGCCAATCATCAAGCCGACCGACATAAAGACCAACAAAGCACCAAAAAACGGATAAAAGCGACCAATAATTTTATCGATCGGTACCACAGTCGCGAGGATATAGTAAGCAAAAATGATCGCCACCCATACCGGTACACTCATCGCCGATAAGCTACCTAGCAACTTGGCAGGGCCCAAGACAAAGACCACGCCCACCAGCATCAAGAGTAACACCGCAAAGAAGTTCATAAAATGTTTCGCGAAGTTACCTAAGTGCTCGCCGACTACCGCAGGAACCGATGCACCTTTTGCTCGGACACTCAGCATTCCCGAGAAATAGTCATGAACCGCACCGGCAAATATACAGCCAAACACAATCCATAACATGGCCACCGGTCCATACAAGGCACCGAGGATTGGACCAAAAATCGGCCCGAGACCTGCAATGTTAAGCAGTTGAATAAGATAAACTTTTTTATCAGATAGCGGGACGTAATCCACACCATCATTCATGCTCATGGCGGGTGTCGCTTGTTCGGGCTTAGGACCGAACACCTTGGTAATAAAGGTGCCATAAGTGAAGTAGCCGGCGATCAAAGCCACTACGCAGAGTAGAAACCAGGACATTCTCGTTCTCCGTCTCGATACGCAGCGATGCTGCTAATCAGTGAGTAAGGTACAGATGCCATTTTGCCCTATTGTTTGTCTATGTCTTGCGCTCTTTCAGTGAGTGGCAACATAGCAAGTTAAATGGTCGTGACGGGCATTAAGTGGTTTCGTGACCTGACTGTAAGAGAACAATAAAAAAGCCCGTCCATCGGGACGGGCTTTCTGAGCAATAAACGCCGGAGCGATTACTTCTTGTTAAGACGCTCTTTGATTCGAGCTGACTTACCAGAACGCTCACGCAGGTAGTACAGTTTGGCACGACGTACTGCACCGCGACGTTTAACAGTAATGCTGTCGATAACTGGCGAGTGAGTTTGGAAAGTACGCTCTACACCTTCACCGCTAGACATTTTACGTACGGTGAATGCAGAGTGCAGGCCACGGTTGCGCTTAGCAATTACCACACCTTCGTATGGCTGCAGACGCTCACGGTTACCTTCTTTTACTTTAACCTGTACCAGGACAGTGTCACCTGCTTGAAACTCAGGCAGGTCTTTTTTCATTTGCTCGTCTTCGAGCTGCTTGATGATGTTACTCATTGTCTATAACCCTAGAATAAACTGAAACTCAATTTGATTCGGCACTTGCTCGATGCTCTTTAATGAACTCGGCAAGTAGTGATTCCTGTTCGTCAGTCAGAGCTAGGTTTTCCAGGAGCTCTGGTCGTCGTAGCCAAGTGCGACCTAGCGATTGCTTTAATCGCCAGCGACGAATGTCCTTGTGGTTTCCGGATTTTAGCACCTCTGGTACCGCCAACCCATCTAACAACTCAGGACGCGTGTAGTGTGGACAGTCTAACAACCCGTTGGCAAAGGAGTCTTCCTCTGCTGACGCCATGTCGCCTAAAACGCCCGGTACAAACCGAGCAACAGCGTCTACTAACGTCATCGCGGGCAGCTCGCCCCCACTGAGCACAAAATCTCCCACCGACCATTCTTCATCGACGTGAGTTTGTATAATGCGCTCGTCTACCCCTTCGTACCGGCCACAAATCAAAATAAGTTTTTCATTGCTGGCCAGTGATTCGACCCCCGCTTGGTCGAGCTTACGCCCTTGCGGAGAGAGGTAAACCACTTTCGCGTTATCGCCTGCGGCTTGTTTGGCAGCATGAATGGCATCGCGCAACGGCTGAACCATCATTAACATACCGGGGCCACCGCCGTAAGGTCGATCATCAACCGTACGATGTTTGTCTTGGGTGAAATCACGCGGATTCCACGTTTCGACGTTTAACAGCCCTTTTTTAACCGCTTGGCCCGTGACTCCAAAATCAGTGACGGCTCGGAACATTTCTGGAAAAAGGCTGATAATGCCAACCCACATATTTCCGCTCGCTTACTGTTGGAGTTTAAAAACCAGGATCCCAGTCAACTTCGATCCGTTGAGCAGTGCGATCAATCGACTTGATGACCTGCTCTTCAAGGAACGGAATTAAGCGTTCCTTTTTGCCAAAAGCATCTTTCAGGTTGGCTTTAACGACAAGTACGTCGTTCGAGCCCGTTTCAAGCATGTCTGTCACAGTACCGAGGTGATAGCCTTTCGCATTCACCACGTCCATGCCAAACAGCTCACGCCAATAAAACTCTTCATCCGATAACGCTGGCAGTGCTTCAGCACTAACGGCGATTTCGGCATTGGTCAGCATCTGCGCGTCTTCGCGCTGATCCAGCCCTTTGAGCTTGGCAACATACCCTTTGTTGTGGCGCTTCCAGTCTTCTAACTCGAAACGTTGCCACTCGCCACGCACCTGGATAAACCACGGTGAGTAGGCAAAAATGCTCTCAGCTTCTTCAGTGTAAGAAAAAATCTTGAGCCAGCCTCGAATGCCGTATGACGAGCCAAGCTTGCCGACGACGATAGTTTCTTGCTCACTCATTTCTTCTTTTAACCCTGACACTGATTGCTTACGCTGCTTTCGCTGCGTCTTTGATCAGCTTAGCAACACGGTCAGAAACCGCAGCGCCTTCGCCAACCCAGTGGTTTACGCGATCCAGGTCAAGGCGTAGTTTCTCTTCCTGGCCTTGAGCTACAGGGTTGAAGAAACCGATTTTCTCGATGAAGCGACCGTCGCGCGCCTGGCGGCTGTCAGCTACAACGATTTGATAGAATGGGCGTTTTTTCGCGCCATGACGTGCCAAACGAATGGTTACCATATCGTCCTCATTTGCATTACTTAATAAAATTGGCCCCGTTTCGCGTAAGCAATGCGGGGCCTCGTGCCAAAATAAAGCTCGGGAATTTTACTCTTTATTGCTGTGATTGCAACTGGTTTAGCCAAATTTTCACCAGCTGTCCCAAGCCTCACAGCGAGTTGTCATGCAGGCTGACGCTTCATCCGCCTGCAAAATGGGTTAGCCCATAAAGCCACCACCAGGTCCACCCGGTGGCATCATGCCTTTCATCTGACGCATCATGTTACGCATGCCGCCTTTTTGCATTTTCTTCATCATTTTTTGCATCTGGGTAAACTGCTTGAGCAGACGGTTCACGTCTTGCACTTGGGTCCCAGAGCCGGCTGCGATACGTTTTTTGCGCGAGCCTTTGATGATCTCAGGGCGTTGACGCTCACGTGGGGTCATCGAATTGATGATAGCTTCCATTTGCACGAACATCTTATCGTCAACGTTATCTTTCACGTTGGCCGGTAAGTTCGACATGCCCGGGAGCTTATCCATCATCCCCATCATGCCGCCCATGCTTTTCATTTGCTGCAGTTGGTCACGGAAATCGCCCAAATCAAAGCCTTTCTTTTCTTTGAACTTCTTGGCCATTTTCTCGGCTTTGTCTTTATCGACATTACGCTCGAGATCTTCGATAAGTGACAGCACGTCACCCATGCCCAAGATACGGGATGCCACCCGGTCAGGATGGAATGGCTCTAGTGCGTCAGTCTTCTCACCCACACCCAAGAATTTAATCGGCTTACCGGTAATATGGCGAACCGACAACGCAGCACCACCGCGCGCATCACCATCGACTTTGGTCAATACCACACCAGTCAGTGCTAACGCATCGTTAAAAGCCTTGGCGGTGTTCGCGGCGTCTTGACCGGTCATGGCGTCTACCACGAACAAGGTCTCGACCGGGTTAATCGCATGGTGGACGTCTTTGATCTCGTCCATCATGGCATCGTCAACGTGCAGACGACCGGCGGTATCGACGATCACCACGTCGTAGAATTTGAGCTTCCCTTCATCGAGCGCTGCTTTGGCGATATCTACTGGGTTCTGGTCTGCGCTCGACGGAAAGAAATCAACGCCAACTTCACTGGCCAGTGTTTCCAACTGTTTGATCGCCGCGGGGCGATACACGTCAGCCGATACCACCAGCACTTTTTTCTTATGACGCTCTTTGAGCATTTTACCCAGTTTACCCACACTGGTAGTTTTACCAGCACCTTGCAGGCCCGCCATCAGGATCACCGCGGGAGGCTGGGTGGCAAGATCAAGCTGCTCGTTGGCATCGCCCATTACCGCTTCCAACTCGGCTTGAACGATCTTGATGAATTCTTGCCCCGGGGTCAGGGTTTTCGATACCTCAATCCCCACGGCGCGCTCTTTAACGCGTTTAACAAAATCACGAACCACAGGGAGCGCGACATCGGCTTCCAGTAGCGCCATACGCACTTCGCGCAGGGTTTCCTTGATATTGTCTTCCGTTAATCGACCTCGGCCGCTGATATTTTTTAGCGTCCGGGATAAACGTTCTGATAAATTTTCAAACATGCGTTACTCGCCCACTCGTCCTATTGGCCCATGACATTGACCGTCAGGGTGCAATCGCTGTCGCGAAATTAATTGAGATTATACCGCAATCCCCCCATCGCTTGCATGTATCGATAGCGACAGAGATTGAGGCAAGGTATACTCACACCTTCATTCTTATTGATTAACTGACTGATCGGTGACGATGGATATTCTGACAGCCTTATTGGCATCACTGCTTTATCTGGCCGCCATTTTGCAGATCATCCCCGGCTTGTCCAGCAACAATCAGATTAGTGCGAAGCCGGTCTTCTTTACTGCACTGGCTGCGCTGGCATTGCACGCATATCTGCTCAAGGATTTAATCCTCTCTGGCAGCGGGCAAAATTTAAGCATACTCAACGTCGCGTCGTTGGTAAGTTTCATCATTGCTATGATGACTACCGGCCTGATTTTCCGACTCCGTTTATGGTTTTTGCTGCCGGTTGTCTATGCCTTTGCGGGTTTAAACCTCGCCAGCGCGACCTTGCTACCCGGTGCCTTTATTACCCATTTAGAGTCACACCCTGAGGTGTTGTTGCATATCGCCTTGGCGCTGTTTGCGTACTCGACCCTGATGATTGCAACCTTGTACGCACTGCAGCTGGCTTGGCTCGACTATCAGTTAAAACATAAAAAACGTCAGGTCATCAACCATAACGTCCCACCTTTAATGATGGTGGAGCGCCAACTTTTCAACATTATTTTAGTGGGCCAGAGTTTACTGACGGTCACCTTAATTACTGGATTTGTCTTTGTCGATGATATGTTCGCGCAAGGAAAAGCGCATAAAGCCTTCCTCTCGATGGCAGCATGGGTGGTCTATGGTGTGCTACTATGGGGCCACTATCAATCTGGCTGGCGTGGACGTCGAGTGATTTGGTTTAGTATTGTAGGCGCCTTTCTACTCACATTGGCCTACTTTGGTAGCCGATTTGTTCGCGAGATCCTTATTGCGGGTTAATCGTCACCCTAGAATGCATGATGGGTGCGCTCGCCACCCAACCGCATGTCAGTGTTATACTCTCGAGCAGACGCTCACATTTTAAAACAAACGTAAGGAACAGTTCGTTGGACGACATATCGACGGGAATATTAATTTCCTTCTTGGTATTGCTTATCGTCATTTCCGGTTATTTTTCCGGCTCTGAGACAGGCATGATGGCACTGAATCGATACCGATTACGCCACCTTTCTAAACAGGGCCATACCGGTGCCAAGCGAGTTGAAAAACTGCTAGCACGCCCGGACCGCTTGATTGGACTCATTCTAATCGGCAATAACCTCGTCAATATTCTTGCCTCTTCTATTGCCACTGTCTTAGGGCTACGCCTTTATGGTGATGCCGGTATTGCGATTGCGACCGGTGTCCTGACGATGGTGATTTTGGTGTTTGCAGAAGTGACACCGAAAACCTTGGCAGCCTTGTACCCTGAGCGTGTTTCCTTTCTCAGCAGCTTTGTACTCACCATCCTGATGAAGGTGTTTTACCCGGTTGTAAGCTTGGTGAACTTCATCACTAACGGCTTTCTACGCTTGCTTGGCTTGGGCGTGAAAAGTGATGGGAAAGACAATTTAAGTACCGAGGAATTGCGTACCATCGTTAATGAGGCCGGCAGTTTAATCCCTCGTCGTCACCAGCATATGCTGATCTCGATCTTAGAGCTCGAAGAGGTGACGGTAGACGACATTATGGTGCCCCGTAACGAAATCACAGGGATCAACGTCAACGATGACTGGAAGTCCATTATGCGCCAGCTTACCCATGCGCCACATGGCCGTATGGTGCTGTATCGTGACACCATCGACGAAGTGGTCGGCATGTTACGGGTACGAGAAGCGTACCGTTTGATGGTCGAGAAAAACGAATTCAATAAAGAGACCTTGCTGCGCGCTGCGGATGAAGTGTACTTCATACCGGAAGGTACCCCGCTCAACGTGCAGATGCTGAAGTTCCAGCGTAACAAGCAACGTATTGGTCTGATTGTGGACGAGTACGGCGACATTATCGGTTTGGTGACCTTAGAGGACATTCTCGAAGAGATCGTAGGGGAATTTACCACCTCACTCTCGCCAAGCTTGGCCGAAGAAATCACTCCGCTGACAGATGGCGGTTATCTGATTGAGGGTAGCGCCAATATCCGTGATTTAAATAAGAGCCTGAACTGGGATCTCCCTACCGACGGTCCCCGCACATTGAACGGTTTGATCTTAGAGCACTTGGAGGATATTCCTAATAGCCGCCTAAGCGTGGAAATTGACGGCCATCTAATTGAAATCGTCGATGTTGCCGAGAATATGATCAAACAAGTGAAAGTGCTGCCGATCCAAAAGCAGAAAGTCAGCACCGAGTAGAACAGAATTCGCCGTTAAGTTTTCTAACGTTAGAACAGCTTAACGGCTCTGCCTTTTCCCCGTTATATTGACCTTATACGCAAGCCTCTCACTGATCAGCGGGGCTCTGCTCCACCATTGCTTGCCGCTCGGTTTGGTAATAACGCAATGCCTCAACAAAGCTATCTTCTTTGATGGGTTTCACAATCACATAATTTGCCCCGGCCTCATAAAAGGCATCATGCACACTGCCATATGCATCAGCAGTACAGGCATAAACTGGCACATTCAGCCCCAGCTCTTGGCGAATAGCCTTAGTGGCATCAATCCCCCCCAAATTAGGCATTTGGTTATCCATCAACACAAGATCATAGGTGGTTTCACGTAACGAGGTAAGCGCTTCCTCACCATCTTTCACCCAATCTACGCTGATGTCGTGTTTTTTACAGAACGCTTGTGCCACCATCGCATTAATCTTGTTGTCTTCGACTAGCAGCACGCGCTGTATGCCGGCCTGCCCGGCATCAAACATGGTGCTTTCCGCCATGGTTTTGGGCTTATTATCTACGTGTTCGACCGGCACTGTCAGCGTAAAGCAGCTGCCTTTCTCTGATTCACTGGTCACCTCAATCGCGCCGCCGAGTAAGTCGAGCAGGCTCTTAACAATGGAAAGCCCCAATCCACTGCCGCCGTATTTGCGCGTCACACTTGAGTCGGCCTGAACGAAAGGATCGAATAAGGTGTCGAGTGCATCTGCACTCATGCCCACCCCTGAATCTTGCACTTTTATCATCAAGCGGTGCTGAGCCCCCTCCATTGGGGTAAGTTTGACTTCAAGCGCCACATTGCCCTGATGGGTAAACTTTACCGCATTACTCATCAAGTTAAACAGTATTTGGGTCAAGCGCGATTGGTCAGAGCGTATCACGGTATCGTCCGCGAGATTAGACTCGATAATCAGTCTAATATGCTTACTTTCGCACAGCGGCGTATAGATGTTTTCTACCGTGCTGATGATATCGTGCAAATAAAAATCACCGTACTCGATGGTCATCTTACCTTGCTCTATTTTGGAAAGATCCAAAATATCGTTCAGAACAGTCAGTAAGTGCTCACCACTTTGGTACAAGCTTCCCAAAAGCTCGCTCTGCGCTTTATCTTCCACTTTATCGCTGAGAATTTGGGTAATGCCAAGGATCCCATTGAGCGGTGTTCGGATCTCATGACTCATCTTAGCGAGGAATTCCGATTTTGCGCGAGCGGAGGCTTCTGCCGCTTCTTTGGCACGTTGACTTTGCTGTTCGGCTTCAATCAGCGACGTAATTTCTTGTCCTTGCCCGATGACAGCCTTCACTTGGTTATCGACCATCAAAGGAGCAAGGTTCCAACGATACACGCGGTTATCGATATGAATATTAACGCCTTTAAGAATGGTGCCATCGACGGCACGCTTAAGATAAGGCGAGATAGCGCGCATAAACTGCATGTACATCCAGCTCGTTTGCTGCGCATCGGCGTCATAATTCAGCTTTAACTTGGCTGCCGGGTTAATCCGCGTGATGGCAAAGTCGGTATCCCAAACAATAATGGGTGAAAGCGCATAATCAAACAAATCCTGCAATGACCGCTCTTTTTCGTAAAGGGCATCAAATGTCGACTCGAGTGTCTGACCGATGTGATCAAACTCTTCAATATCAGAGCCCGCAAAAGGCAAGGTTCGCTGGCGTGAGGTCGCGCCCAGGGTATAACGCATCAATTTATCGAGCGAACCGGCAATGCGCGTTTTGACAAACCGGTTGACCCAAATAGCCGCCACTAAAATCACTAACGTGGTGAGTAAAAGGTTGATCCCCATTTGGCGCTGTAACGCGAGCACATTGTCGTTGCGTTGTGCCGACAGTACAGCGATATCGGAGTTTTCCCCTTCAATACGCAAATTAGCGTGACTGATAAGGTAGTTGCGGAACGCTTGACTACTCCCCTTGGTGGGTAAGGTGAGTTCGTTAGCGAAATTATGATCCCCAGTCAGTGTGGAAGCGAGCGTTAACTCTTTGACCGATAACCAAACGGCTTGCGTACCACTGGCCCGCTGCAGGCTTTTGACAAAAGAAAAGTTGCCATTGAGCATCTCCGCAACATACAGGTAACCGCCCAACTTACCACTGGCTTGAAAAACAATCGGGGTTTTGCGCATAAGCACATATCCCTGCTCCATCTCGGTGGTAATGGTGGTCAGTGTCCAGCGGTTGATATCTCGCAGCTGCGCACGCAAGCGTTCAAGCCCCTTGTCATCAATGCCATGAAAAAGGCTACTCCCATCGTGCCATAACAACTCGCCATCACGGGCAATAAAACGAAAATCAGGGGTATTGGCAGCATCTTGCTGCTCTTGCTCAATGAAATAGTCATCGAGAGCAATCCGATCGCCTCGTGCCACCAAGGCTTGCAGCGTCATACTAGATGCATTGGTGTTTTGGTGGATCTGTAGCGAGTCTAGGCGACTATCAAACACATTCTGCAAAAGGCGTGACGTTTGAGTCAGCGTACGCGTCACTTCCTGATTAATGCCTGCCAGCGTCAGTTGATAGCTCTGGACATAGACGCCTACAGTCACAAACAAGAAAAACACCACGATAAGACGCGTGAGTAGCTGTGAAAGTGACAGTTTTTTGGAGCCTGACATGGTCATGATGCGTTAATCCGAGTATCTGAAAGCCTGCTTCTTAAGCGCATTAATGCGCTCAGGACTGTCCTCTTTCGTGACAATTTCAAATCGGCCGGAGTATACCACGGGCACAGCCTGATCCTGCAGATCGCGTTTAATCGCCTCCGCCATTGCTACGCCTGTGTCATCATTCATCCGCATCACAGTAACATCCAGATCGCCACGTTGCAGGGCATCAAGCTCTGCTGAGCCGCCGCCCCAGCCATTGATCACGACCTCATGCCGGTTCAAGTCATCCAGCGCATTAATTGCACCGAAGGCGACGTCTGTGGCGCACGCGTAAATAAAATCAAGCTTCTCATTATTGTTGAGCATTGCTTTTGCCGCCTCATAGCCAGACGCTTGGTCGCCTTTGGTGTAATACGCAGAGACTAAATGATTGTGACTGTGGTTATTCATTGCATCGATAAATGTATCGCCACGCGCGTCGCTAACATAGCCTTGCGAAAAGTAGAGAACCGAATACGCGGCTCCTTGCGGGTAGCGGGCATTGAAATAGTCTGCGAGCGCTATACTGCCTTCTTGGTGGTCAAAGCCAACATACAGAAACGGCTGATTGCCCTGCCACGACTTAACCGGTGTGGTGATATTTTGCAGGATTAGCTTGGTTTTGTTTTGCGACAATACATGGTTAATAAATTTGCGATGACGAACACTGTTGAGGGTGAAAATTAGGTAGTCGGCGCCATCACGAAGCGCAGCGTACAAAGAGGCACTTTGCTCGCGAATATCATTGTTGGGCCGCGTGGTCACTTGCTCCAATTCATACGGAATATTCAGCGCTTGCAGCCGACGTTCCAGAGCGAGAATATTACGCTGCCAGTAATCTGAAATCTGCTCACCCGGCACAACGACCGAGATCTTAATCGGTTGAGGAGCGGTTTTAAGCGGCTCGGGCTCTGCTTGTACCTGTCTATCAAGTTGCTCTGTCAGCGCATTTTGCTCAGGGTGAAGACGCAGATATTCACTGTAAGACCAATAATCATTAAGGGCAGCCAGCGCATTAGACGTCATCATCCAGATAATGACGCCACATATTGCACGAACAATCTTGAGATGTGTGGGTTGCCGCTTGCTCAATTTCACGTTGGGTCTCACTGCCTTATCACTTGCCAGATACGTATCAGCTTAGCGAATACCAGCACATTGCGCAGCGCCGAACTTCAGAAGCGTGCTTCATTAAGCAAAAAAGCTGCAATCACGCATACTCCTTCTCGCAATTTATCCAACAATCAAGACAGGCTGGATTCTGTCTCAATCTTGGTAGCAGATGAAATAGCRAAGAAAGGGAACGATAGTATAAAAAAACGCCACCGAACGGTGGCGCCAGACTGCTGACAAAGGTCTAGCTTTCGAGCTAGACCTTTGATCTAATAGGAGTGTCGCAATAGGGA
>NZ_MUFO01000041.1:0-26033 GCF_001995345.1 Salinivibrio sp. IB872
ATCAAACATCGCTTACCCTCCTTGGGCTAGGCGAAAAAGTTGACCGGGTGCCAGATAGATATCGAGCATTTGAGTCAATAAAAACCAGAAGCTGATAGCAAAAGGGACTGACGCCAAGAGAATGACTTTGGGACGCCGCCGCCAAGAGAATGACTTTGGGACGCCGCTCACCAAGTAACCAATAACCGCCAGAAAGAAACAGCGCGGTGGATACCAAAAAACCGACCCATTTCAGCGCAAGAGAAAACGCGACCATCAATAATAAAAGTTTACCCATGAGCCAAAAGTCGTAGCCGGTTAATGAAAGCCTTGAGTGTCGACTTTTTGTGGCGGTGAGCAACTGCAGTAGCGCGAGCACACCCCCTAATACGGCAAGAAAGTTGGGGAGGGTTCGGGCATGAAAGGGCTGAAACTCATCGCCAGGAATAAGTGCGATTTGATTAGCGTAATAACTGTAAGCAAGCGAAAAGCTCAGAAATATTAGGCCGCCAATATGGTCTTTGGTTATCGTCATTGGAGTTCCCTCTCTGGATGAACCAATAAAATGGAGAAGCAGCGCGCCAAGAAGCATGGCGACGCTGCGATAGGGCGATTACATGAAACCAAGTTCAGTCATCAATGCGCCTATTTCTTTTTCCTGTTGTTCAAGAAAACGCATGAATTCATCGCCAGGCTTA
Source organism: Salinivibrio sp. IB872 (assembly GCF_001995345.1). Taxonomy (NCBI): domain Bacteria; kingdom Pseudomonadati; phylum Pseudomonadota; class Gammaproteobacteria; order Vibrionales; family Vibrionaceae; genus Salinivibrio; species Salinivibrio sp. IB872. The sequence goes on from NZ_MUFO01000041.1 coordinate 678, forward strand.
TAAATTTCGGTCCAGCCGTAGCGATCACGCACGGATTTCCACTCAGGTGTGTCATACATTTCACCCAGTACTTGTGCATACTCTTCTGCACGCGCTTGACTGATATCTGGGGAGCCAAAAAAGCCACGCCAATTTACAAACGTCGCGTCGTAGCCAAGCTCTTTGAGGGTGGGAACATCGGATGCAACGGGAGAGCGCTCTTCTCCTGTCATCGCCAGGATGCGAACTTCGCCTGCTTCTGCAAGGGTCAACGCTTCACTCAAACCGGTTGATAGCACCTGAGTTTCGCCTGATAGCAACCCTGCCATGGCTTTTCCTCCGGCATCATAGGCGAGGTATTTGACTTGTCGTGGGTCGCCGCCACCTGCTTTAAAGGCGAGCGCTGCCACTAAGTGATCCATACTGCCGCGCGCTGACCCACCGGCAACAGAAACGGAACGAGGATCGTTATTGTATTGTTCCACAAGATCGGTAAAGCTCTGGTATTTCGAATTTTTTGGTACAACGAACGCTGCATAATCACCAATAGTGGCCGCTACTGGGGTTAAATCACGAAACGATTGGGGAAAAACTTTGGCAAGAGAGCGGATCACAATCGGTGTAGAGTTAACCATTAACGTGTCGGTAGATTGCTCAGCGGTTTGGGTCAGGTACGCAATGGCCTTACCACCGCCACCGCCGGACATGTTTTCGTACGAAATCTGTTCGACAAGCTCAGATTTAGCAAGAGCCTCCCCGACACCACGTGCTGTGCTGTCCCAACCACCACCAGCGCCGCCTGGTACCAGAAAATGAATGCTGTCGACGTTCGCTTGGACGTTAATGCTTAGCGCGGCGGCTATCACACCTGCGATAACGGCTGTTGATTTACCTTTTCGATCTAGCTTGAACATTGTGCTTCCTCATGTATTGCTTGCTTCCTCATGAGGACTGTAATGCTGTTGTTGGGTGCTTTATATATTGTAAAAATAATGTGAATAAAAAGTATTTTGGTGGTTTTGTTCATAATGTTCACTGCAATAAAAACATAACGCAGATAAACTAACGGGACATGAGAATGCTTGGGTGAAAGGAGCTCACCACCACAATGCGTCAGTTTCTCTCATTGCGTCGCTTGAAGCTAAAGCAGCGCATGATATTGATTTTAGGTACTATTGCGATCCTGCAAACAGGGGCGCTTGGCTATTTTACTATCAATTACCTCGATAGAGTGCTCAATGAGCAAATTGGTCAGCAAGCGATGCGGGTCGCGATGACGATCGCGGCGATGCCTGACGTAGTCGCTGCAGTCTCCAATGATAACTCAACATTTTTGCAACCTCTGAGTGTTGAACTTGCGCGTTCTGCACAAGCTCGGTTTGTCGTGTTTGGCAATGAAGCAGGGATTCGGCTCGCTCATCCTTTACCTGACCGTCTAGGGAAATCGATGGCTGATGATGATGGAGATACCAATGCCTCCGCACTGATTCATGGCCAAGCATATATTGCGCAAGCTGAGGGAAGTGTGGGTTGGTCTGTACGCGGAAAAGCGCCTATTTTCAGTCCTGACGGGAAATCGATTGTCGGCATTGTCTCTGTGGGGTATTTACTAGATACTGTTGATGCGATCGTCATTCATCACACCAGTACTATGTTCGTCGCTATCCTCGCAGCCTTTATCTTTAGTGTCATTACCGCGATCTTTTTCGCTAATCATTTTCGTCGAGAGATTTTCAATCTTGAGCCAGAGCAAATTGCCCGTCTTTTTCAAGAGCGTAATGCGACACTAGAAACCGTTCGCGAAGGGATTGTGGCGATTAACCAATCTGGGCATATCACCACATTCAACCGCGCAGCCATAAAGACGCTCGCGTTACCAGAAGACCAGGCCTACATTGGTCGTCATATTACAGATGTATTACCCGATACCGGGATGGAAACAGTACTAGCGGAGGGACAGCCTGATTTTGACCAAGAGATTTGGCTTCATCATCAAAACCTCATTGTTAACCGGATTCCACTGCGTCAAAACGACATAATCACGGGGGTCGTGTCTAGCTTTAGGTTGAAAGACGAGGTGGATTTGGTAAGCCGTAAGCTAACGCGAATCAAACAGTATGCTGAATCCTTGCGCAGCCAAGCACATGAGTACAACAACAAACTACATACTCTTGCTGGGCTGATTCACATGGGAGCGACAAATGAGGCGCTGCGAATGATCGGTCAGGAAACCTCTGGCCACCAGTCTTTTATCCAGCGAGTGATGCAGGTTACCTCGGATAGTATTTTGGCCGGGTGTCTGTTGGGTAAATATAATCGAGCGAAAGAACTAGGTTTACGATTATCGGTTGATAAAGAAAGTCATATGCAAGACTTGCCAGCGACATTGCCGCGCGAGCAGTTGGTCAGTATTTTGGGTAACCTAGTGGATAACGCTTTGGAGGCAACGCTGGAGCATTATGGTCCTGGTGGTCAGGTGACATTGAGTTTTACTGACTACGGGAAAGAGCTCATTTTGGAAGTGAATGATCAAGGTGTTGGGTTATCTCACCAGCAAGCAGAGGCGATATTCACACGTGGATACACGACAAAAGGCATCGATGGTCACGGTATTGGTTTGGATTTAGTTCAGCGTCAAGTTGCACACCTAGGTGGTATCGTAACAGTTGAGCCGAATATGCGTGATAAGCAAGGCACATTCTCAGGAAGCCGCTTTACGGTTTATATACCTAAAGCTAAATGGCAAGGGCTCGAAAAACATCCATATCAGGACAACACATGACAGAATTAATCAGTATTGTCATTGCAGAAGACGAACCGAAAATTGCAGAGATTCAGCGTCGCTTTATCGATAAAATCGAAGGGTTTGATGTAGTGGGAATTGCCCATAACTTGGATGATGCAAGAGACTTGCTTGATGTATTTCGACCTCAATTACTGCTTCTCGACAATCAGTTCCCCAAGGGCACAGGACTGGAGTTACTAAGGGAACTGCGCGCCAAGAGTACGCATACAGATGTGATATTGGTGACGGCAGCTAAGGAGGTAGAAACCCTCCGCACCGCCATGCATAACGGTATATTCGATTATATTTTAAAGCCTGTTGTTTTCGAGCGATTAAAAACGTCGTTAAACCAATATTCTACATATATTCAAAAGCTTGCAAACATGGATTCACTCATTCAAAGCCAAGTTGATGGCCTACTGGCGTCGGGTGTAAAGGAGAAGGGCGAACCTTATTCACCGCGACTACCAAAAGGCATCGACGCGATTACACTGAATAAAATTCGTGAGGTTTTAAATGCTCCCACGATAGCGCTAAATGCCGAGCAGGTTGGGCAGCAAATTGGCGCGAGCCGAACAACGGCGCGTCGTTACTTGGAATATATGGTCGGAAGAGATGAGCTTTGCGCTGAAGTGGCTTATGGTAGCGTCGGTCGCCCGGAGCGACGCTACCACAAATCATAATGCTGTTGTGACAGTGTTGTTTTCTAAACTATGTAGCGTCAATTACCTTGGCCGGCTGATACCGATTTTTTAACTACCGTTTCTCATCGCCATTTTTCGCTGGTAACTTTCACATTCACAATGAAGCATTGCCGCATGATGCCAGGGAAACGGCGCCAATGATTCAAGGCGCCATCAAGTCGGGTGACTTAGAAAATTGGAAACGAGAGTTTAAAGTGTTTTGCTATCGTGATTTGTAATTGTCTTTCTCAATCTTGTGCTTTTTCATCCTTAAGTACAGCTTTTTGCGTGGAATATGCAAATGATTAGCAACATCATTAACTCGCCCTGAGTACAAAAAAAGCGCATCTTCTATGAGCTGCTTTTCAAAATCGTCAATCAAATCATTCAATGGAAGCTGACTCTCACTTTGTGAGTAGATACGCTCTTTACCCGTTAACTTAACAATTCCGATTGCGTACAACTCAGCAACATTTCTTAACTCACGAATGTTGCCGGGCCACCGGTAGCCTCTCAGCAGGGTAAGATAACTAGAGTCGACATTTGGCAATGGTATGCTTAATTTCTTACAACTCAGTTTTAAGAAGTAATGAAATATCGTCACGATGTCATCAGGGCGCTGACGCAGTGGCGGTACGTGAAGCTCGCCTTGGTTGAGCAGATAGTACAGCTCCGGCAGTAATTGATTTCTGGTGATGTACTTTTCAGGTTCTGAGTCAAAAATCGTTACAACGCGCAGATTCTTTTTCCCACTACGTTCCCGAGCCAGTAATGATTGAGCCAGATGTCGTTGCCTATCTTCAGGTAGTTCAGGCAAATTCTCTAACACAAGTAAATACGACTGCTGCTTGTCGATGGCGTTATCAATACTATCCGTTGTTGTGGTTGCGCTAAGTACAAGAGAGCTATACTCTGTTTCTTCACTCTTTGACATCATGTCTTTAATTAATCTCGCGACACTATGTCGCCCAGTGCCCGACTCACCGTAAACTACCACGTGCGTGTCCAGTAACGCGTATTGGGCAACAAGCTTGCGGATCTGTGCCATATGCGCAGACTTGCCCATTAATGAGCTCGAAATAGATTTCTCCGCCTGTAACTGCAATTCCACCTGGCAGCTTCGAGTTTCAAGCTGCTGTTTAACTAGCGTTACGAGCTCCGCAGGGTTAATCGGTTTTTCTAAAAACTCACACGCGCCCTGCTTTACTGCATCAACCGCCATTGGAATATCGCCGTGCCCAGTGATCACAATGACAGGGATTCGCTCATCGACGTTTTTGATCATCCGAAGCAGTTCTAATCCATGCATTTGCGGCATGTACATATCGAGAATAACAACGCCCGCCCACTCTGGAGAGACGTATTGCAGTGCTTGTGTTGGATCGTTAATGGCCTTTGACTTGATTGATGATATGTTCATCAAATACGAATAAGAGTCCAAAACATCCTGATCATCATCGACCAATAATACTGAATATGGGTTATTGCTCATTAGGTAACTCCAACACAACCATCGCACCTTTTTCTAATGAGGAAGCGAGGTAGATACTTCCTTGATGCTTTTCTATTAATGACTTACAAATGTTCATTCCCAACCCCAGACCGACCTCTTTTGTCGAGACAAAAGGCTGGAAAATCCGCTGCACGATATCTTCGCCAAAGCCAATACCGTTGTCACTGATCGCAATCATTGTGGTTTGGCTGGTTCGTTCCACCAGCGCCATTTGAATCCGTCTTTGTTCGTCCCTTGTGATTTCCATCAACGCATCACAACTGTTTACTAGGACGTTAATGAATACCTGTTCTAGCGCCAACATATCGCCTTGCACTTTTACATCATCAGGTAACTGGTTTTCTATGATGATCTGTTGACGCTTCGCTCGCGTGTTCACAATGGTGGATGCTTGCTCCGCCACCTCATGAACGCTTACAGACTTCACTTCTCTTTCACCTTCTGGCTTGCGAGCGAACTGGCGCAAACTGTTGATGATCTTACTCATCCGAGTCGCCAAACCTTCGATGTGGGTAATGGATTCACCAACCTTTTCTGGATATTCCTGTTCAAGGAACATTCTCGCGCTGTATAAATACGTCGACATCGCATTTAATGGCTGATTAAGCTCATGCGCCAAACTGGTCATGGTTTGCCCTACAACCGCCATTTTTGCAGCTTGAATCAACTCATCTTGCGTCTTTTTAAGATTGTCTTCGGTGCGAATACGCTCTTCGATTTCGTTTTCTAACTGCTGGTTTTTCAGCAGCAAATCTTGCGTTTTTTCTAACACTCGACTTTCCAAGGTACGCGTAGTCATTTCTTGATGAGTGACATCCGTAATGGTCATGATTAGTTTGTATTCAGCACCATGAGCGAAAGGACGAATATCGAAACGCACATACTTTGGCTTCTCGTCTCCAAGTGACAATGTCACATGAATTTTACCAAGTTCAATCCACAAATGAGAACCATTGAATACCTTTTTCAGTTGTTCTCGACAGCTCTCTGGGAAGTACTCCCAAATCGGATAACTTTCGTTAACCTCACCAAGTTTCAATAATTTACGCGCACTTAAGTTTGCTGATTCCACAACACCATTGAGATCACTGGTAATCAAACTCGCCGTGGTGTTGTTGATTAGGCTCAAGGCGTTAGTCCGCTGAATTTCCTGAACCTTGTCACCATACTCGATGAGCTTTTCACTCAAGCGCCCGATCTCATCGTTGCCGTCTACCACAACCGGATGGCTCAGGTCGTTTTTGATGATGGCATCAATACTGTCACCTAACCCTATCAAACGTGCCACAATGCGGCGGTTGATGAAGTAATACGTCAAGAACATGCTCGTCATGATCGACAAACTAAAGCAGACGATCAAAACGTGGTTGCCATAAGACACACGCTCGGCGGTTTCACTCTTCACCTGTTTGAACGTTTGGTCCGCAGTGGAAACCAGTTCACCGATTTGTTGATGAATTGCATCCATGCTGAGCGCGATTTGCTCTTGTATTTTCTGAATATCGCCGTTCAGCGTCACTAATGACATCAATTGTTTATCGAACGCGCCTTCTGGACTCAACACAACCACAAGTTCTTGCAATAACTGTTTGTAAGCGATTGAGGTTGGCTGATTCATTAAGGTTGTGCTGCTTTCTTGCAGATCCATCAAGCGAAAGTGAATCACCTTCATCCCATTGTCGACCTGCTCAGGCATTGATGCGCCAGCAACATCAATCGCCATGTCGTACACCGCTGATTCAATATCGATGACCCGTTGCAAAGTACTCAATTGTACCAGCAAGTTTTGAATTTCTTTTGAATCGTTTACCCGCTCAATCTGCCAATGCACTTCTTGTCGAACCGGCTTGAGCTCAGAGCGAATATCTTGGTGAAGCCAGTTAATCTGCTCCATCAGTTGGTCGACGCGGCGAGTTTGATCGATACGAGTTGAAATCATATCCACGTACTTTTCCAGTAGCGAGGCAAGGCCAGCTTCCGATTCGAGCAATTGATAAAACTCCGAGTTCATCTTATTACTTGTCAGAACTGTCGAAATTGAAGCCAGTTGCTTGTTGATCTGAATGGCTTGTTCAGTCAGCTGAACTTTATTGTCCACCGCTTCAAGTGCTTCAACACGGCGATTAATCTCACTGGTTTTGCTTTCGAGAAAATAGCTGGCGTTGTATTTAGGCACACTATCTTCCAGCAAGAGGCGCACCTGACTGTCCAGGCTATTCCATGTCGCCCAAGCGACCAAACACACCACGGTAAGCAAGAGCGTACTGCAAGCAAAAGCGGCAATTAAGCGGGCGCCAATGGTTTTGTATTTCGGGTATAACACTACTTCTCTTTACCTCGCCATTGGGCCAATTGCTGATTTGCGTTGTCCAATTTTTCCGACATCGCACGCCCCAATTCATGGGAAAACTCAGCCAACAACGCTTGGTAGTGCGTCATGCCAACTTCGGAATCTTTATCCATGGTCGACAGCTTTTGCGCAATTTGGGTTACTTGCGCTTTGCTCAGTGGCAATTCAAACAGTTGTTTTTCAATGGCTTGTAGCGAACGTTGTTTCTCTGGTTTTCCGGCGGCGAGTCGATTCAATTTAATGAGCGAGAGCCAAGCGTCTTGAAGCTCCGGAAGACGCTTGGTGATCGCGGTATCAAAAATCAAGTTGATTAACGCTTCGCGTGGCATTACCTGTTCTAGGTCGAGGATGGGATTTTCTCCACCGTATCGAGCCGTATCGTCAAGCGCTGTTTTGGAGAAGGTGCTGCTTTCCATCTGCTCTTGTACTTCTTTCGAAAGCAAGTGAGCAATAAAGGACTCTGCCAACTTATCACTCTTGCCCCGATTGATTTGTGCAATATAAGTAGGCATCAGCGTAAAGTCTTGATCATAAGCAAAGCCAACGTAGTCGAACTTGCGTTGCGCAATCAGTGCGTAGCTGTCGATCGTTGGCCCAATACCAAACTTACCTTTGGCGATGTAATCCGCCACTCCAAAGCTGCGAGAAGAGATCGTCGCGAGGTTCGCGCCCACATTGAGTAAAATCCGCCAGCCCTCTTGCCAACCATATTGACTAAGCACACTCTCGACCATCAATTGCGTGGTTCCGGAGCGGCTTGGTGTACTCATGGTGACGTGACCAAAGTACAGTGGGTTGGTCAGATCTTGAAAACGCGTCGGTTCTGGTAAATGGTTCGCGGCCAAATAATCTTTGTTCCAAACAATCCCGGCGCCGGAGTATCCAAACGCTACAACTTGATCGTTATTGGGTAATAGATAAGGCGACAACCATTTCGGCACTTGCACACGCGACGACATACCAGCCAAACGATGTTCATTAGACAGCTCTTGCATCAGAAACGGCGACGAGCTCAACACCAAGTCGATATCCTTCATGTAGCTTTTGCTGAGCAATTGCAGGCTCGATTGAGTGCGTCGGTGAACAACTCGGACTTCAGCATTAGGGTAGTGTTGCGTAAAGTCATCCACCAAAGCAGTGATCGGTGCTTGAGAGAAGGTCGTGAGTATCACCAACTCTTTTTCTGCTGCCATTGTGAGCGGTGCATAAAGCGCCGCACTAAGAAGTAAACGACGCCCAAATTGCTTGAAATCAGCCATCAAATTAACCAAAAACCTTAAATAATGTGCGGCAACTCAAATCTATGAAAGATTGTCAAAAGATCTCGCAGAGTATGTTTGAGTCACTATTGACGCACTTCAACCAAAACTAAGCATATTCTATCAGTAACAAGTGTCAGCCTAACGTTCTAAATTCCCGTTTTTGACTCAACCTAAATATCAACATGGGTCAATTCTGTCTCAAATTCACGCCTTTGTACTGTGCAATCTGTCACTTCAAGATAGCCCTGCAACAAAACATTTGTGATTAAAACTTGGAGTGCAAGATGTTTGATTTCTTTAAAACACGCCCTGACCTCCCTCTTTCAGATGGCTCGAAAGAGGAAATGCAAGCGCGTTTCAAACGCTACCAATGGCATGTATTTTTAGGCTTGGTTTTCGGTTACGCCGTCTTCTACGTAGTTCGTATGAGTTTAGGTGTTGTTAAAAAACCAATGCTAGATGCAGGCATCGTAACCATCGAAGAACTCGGTATCATGGGTTCGGCTTTTTTCTTCACTTACGCTTTTGGTAAGTTCTCGAACGGCTTCCTTTCTGACTATGCCAACATTGGCCGATTTATGTCGTTCTCTCTACTACTGTCTGGTATCACAGCAGTATTCATGGGTTTGAACACCACGGCATTCTTCTTTGTTCTGCTTTGGGGTTTAAACGGTTGGTTCCAATCTGTTGGTTCAGCACCGTCTTGTGTGTCTTTGTTCCAATGGTTCTCACCAAAACAACGTGGTAGCCGTTACTCTATCTGGGGTGGCTCACGTAATATCGGTGAAGGTATTACTTGGATCCTAACAGCGTCTCTAGTGAGCTACTTCGGTTGGCGTGCAGGTTTCATCGGTGCGGGTATTGCAGCGATTGCAGCAGCGATTTGTATGTTCTTCATCTTAAAAGATCGCCCACAAACTTACGGCTTGCCGGATTCAGCAACTGCGTTTGACGAAGAGCCTGAGATTAAGAAAAAGAACGACCCGAAAGAAACTCGTCGCGCTCAAATGTTCATTATGAAGCAACCGACCGTTTGGCTAATTGCAGCAGCGTGTGCAGCGATGTACATCTCTCGCTACGCGATGTCTTCTTGGGCAGTGCTTTACCTACAAGAAGCTAAAGGTTATTCACTTATTGACGCCGGCTTCGCAATGTCTACATATCCTATCACGGGTTTAGCAGGTGCAATCTTATCAGGCATCATCTCTGACAAGCTATTCAACTCTAACCGCCATATCCCGACTCTACTTTACGGATTGGCGAACATCGGTGGCATGTGTTTGATGTTCTTCGGCCCAGATAACCGCATTGTTGACGCGGTTGCACTAGGTTTGATCGGTTTCGCTATTGGTGGTCTAGTTGTCTTCCTTGCTGGTCTGACTGCATGTGACTTAATGCCTAAGAATGCTGTAGGTGCAGTTAAAGGTTTTATCGGCCTATTCTCTTACATCGCTGCTTCTGGCCAAGAGTTAGTATCTGCTTCTCTTATCAAAATCACTGAGGTTGATGGCGTAACCAAATACGACTTCTCACAAGCGCAATATTTCTGGCTAGCCGCTGGTGTAATTTCTCTGCTTCTTGCTTTGACTGTTTGGAATGCGAAGAAAGTGGTTGATATTGACCCAGTTGAAGAAAAAGAGCTAGAAGCTCGTCCTAGTCACTAATCCTGACTAAAGTGGGAGGCAGCTCCCGCTTACTTATCCAATATCTTAAGTTCTTTTGCAAAGACAGCTTACGAAATTGATAGCCCCCTATTTCTATTTTCCTTTTAATGTGTCGATTGAGGTGACAAATGTGTAAAACCAAAATTGTGGCTACGCTAGGCCCAGCAAGTGAAAGCCGAGAAACACTAACTAAATTGATTCGAGCAGGTGCTAACATAGTCAGGCTCAACTTTTCTCACGGAACGGCGCAAGAACACATTGCCCGCGCGAATTTAGTTCGTGAAATTGCGGCCGAACTCGACACTTATGTTGGTGTGTTAGTCGATTTACAAGGCCCTAAGATTCGTATTTCTTGCTTCGAAAATGGCGCAGTTCTACTCAATCAAGGCGACGTATTCACGCTGAGCGGCACACTTGACGCACAATCTGGAACCCAAGAAATGGTTGGACTTGATTACCCAGAGCTGATTCAAGACGTGAACGAAGGCGATATTTTGTTGCTAGATGATGGCCGCATTCAGCTAAAAGTAAGCCAAGTACACCGTGACGAGCAGTGGATTAAAACCACAGTATTGAACAGCGGTAAATTGTCTAACCGTAAAGGCATTAACTTGTTAGGTGGCGGTCTTTCCGCTCCGGCTCTTACCGCGAAAGACATTCAAGACATCGACACCGCAGCTAAACTTCGAGCCGACTTCCTTGCCATTTCTTTCCCGCGCAATGCACAAGATATCGAATACGCTCGCAGCTTGGCGCAAAAAGCAGGTTGTCACGCCAAGATTGTCGCAAAGGTAGAACGCGCAGAAGTGGTTGAAACCAAAGAAGCGATGGATGATGTCATTAAAGCATCAGACATCATTATGGTTGCTCGCGGCGATTTAGGCGTAGAGATTGGCGACGCACGACTGCCAATGGTGCAAAAATCATTGATCAATCGTTCTAAACATTGGGGTAAGCCAGTCATTACCGCGACCCAAATGTTGGAATCGATGACCGAGAATCCTCTCCCAACTCGCGCTGAAGTGTTAGACGTGGCAAACGCGATTATCGACGGAACAGACGCCGTGATGCTGTCGGCGGAATCGGCGGCGGGCAAATACCCAATCGAAGCGGTCGAAGCCATGGTTCGCATCGCACAAGGTGCAGAGCAGGAGCTGGAATGTAACCATGACTGCTGGGATACTCTGCAACACTTATGTTCTAACCCAGGCAAAAGTTTCGCGCTTTCATCAATGATTTCGGCTTCTCGCGTTCATCAAGATCTTGGCGTTGCGATTTTAACCCAACATGGTGAAACGCCGCTGTTGATGTCTCGCTGCCAAAGTAAAACTAAGATTTGGGCCCTGAGCGACAACCCAGCTTTACTTGCACAAATGACTATTCTACGCGGTGTTGAACCTTTGTATTTCAAAGCAGCAGAAAGCCACGTCGATCTCGCGTCACAGTTAATGGAATGCTTACGTCAAAAGGCCAAAGAAGCGCATATTTCCTCCATTTTGATGACCCAGCTCGACTCCATCGAAGGCATGGGTGAAATCAACGCTTGTCGCTTGCTGAGCTTGAATGTGTCTTCTCACATGAAGCCAGCAGAAGAAATCGCAGCTTAGGTTTGCCTTCCTTTAGCCAAGCTCGACCTTGAATTTCTTCTCCTATAACTTGCTCCACAGGGAATCGACCTGCCATTTGGCAGGTCCTTTTTGTGTGTCAGCTTCGCTGGGCAAACACGTCAGGTCGAAATAAACCTGAATTGCCCCGACTGAAGGATAGATAATCTGAATCCTAGCGAGAGACGCTATCACTTTACCCCAACACCGTCTGCAAATCATGGGTCGCTTGGTCGAGATCCCCAATGTGCTCGCGTACCCAATCAGGGTTGTAATAGGTGTCTAGGTAGCGCTCGCCGCTGTCACACAGCAAGGTGACAATAGAGCCTCTCTCGCCGTTGGCGCGCATTTCATTGGCCAGCATCAAGACGCCGTATAGGTTGGTACCGGTAGACGCGCCGGCTTTGCGGCCAAGCTGGCTTTCTAGCCAATGAATGGTGGCGATACTGTGAGTGTCCGGCACTGTGGTCATTCTATCAATCACGCCGGGAATAAAGCTGGGCTCGACACGTGGTCGTCCAATCCCTTCAATGCGGCTGCTTTTATCGGTGGTCAGTGCACTGTCGCCGGTGAGGTAGTAATCGTGAAACACCGAGTGCTCAGCATCGGCCACCATCAGCTGAGTGGGTTGGCAACGATAACGAATGTAGCGGCCAATGGTTGCTGAGGTGCCACCTGTGCCCGGACTCATCACAATCCAGCGAGGGATAGGGAAGCGCTCGTACTGCATTTGATCAAAAATGCGGTTGGCAATGTTGTTATTGCTACGCCAGTCGGTCGCTCGCTCGGCATAGGTAAACTGATCCATGTAGTGGCCGTTTAGCTCTTTAGCAAGGCGGCGAGACTCGGCATAGATCTGATCGGACCGCTCGACAAAGTGCGCTTCACCGCCATAAAAACGGATTTGTTCAATCTTCTTACACGCAGTGTTTTTGGGCACTACGGCAATAAAACGCAAGCCAAGCAAGCGGGCAAAATACGCTTCAGAAATGGCAGTACTGCCTGATGAGCTTTCAATGATGGTGGTGTGCTCATCAATCCAACCATTACACAAGCCGTACAAAAACAGAGAACGCGCCAAGCGGTGCTTCAAGCTACCGGTCGGGTGGGTGCTCTCGTCTTTGAGATAGATATCAATGTCTGTAAAGCTAGGGAGATCGAGTTTAATTAAATGGGTATCTGCAGAGCGTTTAAAGTCGGCTTCAATCAGGCGAATCGCGTTACCGACCCAAGTATGGCAAGGATGTGAGGTTGTCATCATGCGTCTCCGAATGCGTAATTAGCACCAGTTTACGCAAAGCATGGGATAAAAACCTTGCTATTTTTGCTCTATAATGACGCCAAAAGAGAAAAATGAACTCTTAAATAATACTTAATGGAAATAGATTTTCATGACTGTCACTTTAGATGAGATAGATCGCACGTTACTCGCGGCGCTGCAGGAAGATGCAAACTGGTCTGTGTCCGCGCTGGCCGAACGGGTGAATCTAACCACGACCCCCTGTTGGAAGCGGCTGAAACGGCTGGAATCACAAGGAGTGATCCGCGGGCGGGTGGCATTGCTTGACCCCGAAACCGTTGGCCTCGCATTTACCGCCTTCGTCCACATCAAAACCAATGACCACAGTGAGCAGTGGTACAAGACCTTTACCGAGGTGGTAACCGAGTTCCCTGAGGTGATGGAATTCTACCGCATGGCAGGGGAGTATGATTACATGATGAAGGTGCAGGTAGCTGATATGACTCGATTTGATCATTTTTATAAAAAGCTGGTCAATTCTGTGCCAAGTCTGAATAATGTGACATCAACATTCGCCATGGAAGCGCTTAAGTACACCACCGCCTTACCGATCCGATAGGTCGTTCTGATGATAAAAAGGCGGGGATAAAAAGGAGACCTCATGAAGGTGTTTTGGCAGTTAGGCTGGTTTTTTAAACGTGAATGGCGTCGTTATGTCGGCGCCATGATTATTTTGGTATTTGTCTCTGTCTTCGAGCTCATTCCACCGATGGCCGTGGGCCATGTGGTTGATGGCGTGGTCGCGGGAGAGATTTCGACTGAGTTACTGATGTGGCTACTCGCGGGTATGCTGGCCATTTGGGTGGTGGTGTATGTGCTACGCATTGTGTGGCGAGTCTGGCTATTTGGTGCCGCGGCCGAGCTAGGTACTGTGCTGCGCAACCGGCTTTATGATCATTTTACTCGCCAATCCCCGCATTTTTTCCGTCGCTACCCGAGTGGCGATATCATGGCGCGCTCTACCAATGATGTAAAAGCAGTGGTAATGACCGCCGGTGAAGGGGTTCTGACCGCTGGGGATTCTATTATCACAGGCGCGGCCGTGCTCATTGTGATGGTAAGCCAAATCAGCTGGCAGCTGACGCTGTTAGCGCTGCTACCGATGCCGGTGATGGCGGTGCTGGTTAATCGCTTTGGCCGTCGTTTGCACCATACGTTCACCGAATCACAAGCGGCATTTTCTGAGCTGTCAGAGGTGAGTCAGTCCTCACTGTCAGCAGTGCGTATGGTGCGTGCATTCGGCTTAGAGCAGCATCAAATGAATCAGTTTGATCAAGTCGCCGATCGCACTGGGGAGAAAAACCTCGCGGTAGCGCGGGTTGATGCACTGTTTTCGCCGGTGATCCAAGGCACCATTGGCGCCTCGTTTTTCCTAACCGTCTCTGGCGGCGGCTACTTGGTCGCTAACGGTGAGATTTCGCTTGGGGATCTTACCGCATTTACCTTGTATCAAGGTTTGATGATTTGGCCGATGCTCGCGGTGGCGTGGCTGTTTAATATCATTGAACGTGGGCGTGCCGCTTGGACGCGGATTGATGCGTTGCTACAAGAGCAGCCGGACATTGTTGGCGGTGACACGCCGCTGCCTGACACCATGCAGCCGTTGACGCTGGCGATTGAGCAGTTTAAGTGGCAACCGGATGACAGTTTTGCCCTCAAAGATATCCATGTGACGCTTCCGCCTGGAGCCATGTTGGGGATTGCCGGCCCAGTCGGCAGTGGTAAATCAACTTTGTTGCAATTGCTACTTCATCTGACCCAGCTTGAAAAGGGCGATATTCGCTATGGTGATGTGTCGATAGCGGAGGCTGATTTGTCGTCATGGCGACAACGTTTCGCGGTAGTGACGCAGACGCCGTTTTTGTTTTCGCGCTCGATTGCGGAAAACATCGCCCTTGGTCGTCCGGATGCAACTCAAGCAGAAATCGAGCAGGCGGCGACACTTGCCTGCATCGATGAAGACATCCGTCAGCTGCCGCACGGGTATGAAACTGCGGTGGGTGAAAAAGGGATCACTCTATCTGGCGGTCAAAAGCAGCGTATTTCGATTGCCCGCGCCTTGTTGGTGGAAGCGGAGTGTTTGATTTTGGATGATGCCTTGTCGGCGGTTGATGGTGACACCGAGCACCGCATTTTGCAGAACCTGCAACAGCATCAGCATACCCGTACCACGATAGTGATTGCCCACCGCTTATCGGCACTCGAAAATGCCGATGAAATTGTGGTGCTCAGCCACGGGCAAATCCGAGAGCGTGGCCAGCATCGCCAATTGATTCAACAGCCAGGATGGTATCAAGAAATGCACCAATATCAGCAGCTGGAAGCGGCATTGGAAGCCGATGAGGAGCCGCGCCATGACTAAGCGAGAGATCTTATTTCGATTGCTAGGCTACATGCGCCGCGACAGGCGTCAATTTGTGATTGCCACGATTTTCTTGCTGGTGGCGGCGGTGGCAGAGGTGACGGGCCCTTACTTGGTGCAAATATTTCTCGATAACTATGTCGCCAAAGACCATTATCCGGCGGTGATCATGTGGGCACTGGCAGTCGGTTATATCGTATCGACCATTGTCTCCGCGGGCTTTCAGTATCAGTACGAGCTGCGTTTTAACACCATGGCGGTGGCCATCATTCAACGTATTCGTAAAGCGGTGTTCGCCAACGTGATTAAACAGCCTCTGTCAGCGTTTGATTATGTGCCAATGGGGCGGATTGTATCGCGTTTGACCAATGACACCGAGTCGTTGAAAGAGCTGTATGTGTCGGTGCTTTCAACCTTTCTACGCAACATCGCGCTGATTGGGGTGATGCTGGTGGCGATGCTGATGCTCAGTGTGCAACTGACAATGGTGGTGCTGGTACTACTGCCTTGTGTGGTACTGGTGATGGCGCGCTATCAAAAACGCTCCGCGCCTGCGTATCGTCGGGCACGAGACCGGCTGGCGGACATCAACGGGGTGATGAACGAATCTGTGCTTGGCATGAATTTGATCCAGCTAATGCAGCAAGAACGGGCGTTCTCCTCGCGATTCAGTGATATGACCGCGGATCACTTGGATGCCATGGTCACCATTCAGCGCCTTAACGGGATCTATCTCCGCCCTTTGATTGATTTATTGGCGGGGGCCGCGTTGCTGTCTTTGGTGGCTATCTTCGGTTTTAGCGGCACAGCAGTGATTGGGGTTGGGGTGCTGTACGCCTTTTTAAGCTATTTGGGGCGGATCACCGAGCCATTAATTGAAATGATGCAGCAACTGTCACTGCTTCAGCAGGCTATCTCGGCCGGTGAGCGGCTTTTCGAAATGATGGATACGCCGCCTGAGCAATATGGTCATGACACCACGCCGATCCCTGATGGTGCCATTGCACTGCAGAATGTGTCGTTTTCCTATGATGGCGAAACACCGGTGTTGTCAGACGTGAATGTAGACGTCCCTGCCGGCGGCTTTCTGGCGTTGGTGGGACATACGGGCAGCGGTAAATCAACTTTGGCGTCGCTACTGATGGGGTTTTATCGCGCAGGCGAGGGGACGCTGACGCTGGGTGGATTACCAATTGAAAGCTTGAGTCATCAAAGCTTGCGTGAGGACGTTGCCATGGTGCAACAAGACCCACACATGTTGACGGGGAGCTTGCGAGAAAACATCGCGCTGGGACAGACACTGGATGATGAAAAAATTTGGCATGCACTCGAGCAAGTGGCGCTGGCAGATTACGTGAAAGGATTGCCAGCGGGGCTGGATACCTTACTTGGTGAGGGCGGAATGACCTTTTCTGCCGGTCAGCGCCAGCTGTTGGCTCTGGCGCGGGTGTTGGTGCGTCAGCCTAAAATTCTGATCCTCGATGAAGCCACCGCCAATATCGACTCTGGCACCGAAGAGCTTGTGCAACAGGCGCTGAACAGGTTACGTCAACAGATGACAGTGGTAGTGATTGCGCACCGCTTATCGACCATTGCTGAGGCCGATAACATCCTCGTCTTGCATCGTGGCCGCGTGATTGAGCAAGGGCGTCATCAAAGCCTGCTGCGTCAGCAAGGCCGCTACTGGCAGATGTATCA
The DNA here is from genome assembly GCF_001995345.1 of Salinivibrio sp. IB872. Taxonomy (NCBI): domain Bacteria; kingdom Pseudomonadati; phylum Pseudomonadota; class Gammaproteobacteria; order Vibrionales; family Vibrionaceae; genus Salinivibrio; species Salinivibrio sp. IB872. The sequence goes on from NZ_MUFO01000041.1 coordinate 17,878, forward strand.
ACTCCAGCAAGCCAGCGCGCATTTAGCCGCATTAGAGGAAGAGGCGCAGGTGTAGCGGTTCAGTCATGGGTGAAACAGATAAAAAGGGGCGCAATGCCCCTTTTTTGTATTGCTCAGACTCGTTCACGCTCGAGACGTTGATGGTTAGGAGAGTTTACGCATCAAGCCTTCTTGGGTCGCTGAGGCGATAAGATCGCCTTGCTGATTGAAAAGTTCGCCGCGTACAAAGCCACGCGCACCACTGGCGGAGGGGCTTTCAATCGCAAACAACAGCCACTCATCCATTCTAAACGGACGGTGGAACCACATGGAGTGATCAATGGTGGCCACTTTCATGCCCGGCGTAAGCAGCGTCACTGCGTGAGGCTGCAAGGCCGTGACCAAAAAGCCCCAATCGGCGGCATAGCCAAGTAAATACTGGTGGACATGAAAATCGTCTCCCACTTCACCATTGGCGCGGATCCATAAATATTGCTTAGCCGGCGCCGCATGGGGCTTTAGTGGGTTGATCACCGTGGCAGGTCGCACTTCGATCGGCTTGTCGCCCCCAAACGCTTTGACCACCTTAGGTGGCAGCTTGTGGGCGATATCATTGACTAGCGACTGCTCCGAGCGCAAGGTCTCGGGCGCTGGCACGTCGGTCGGCATGGTGTTTTGATGCTCAAAGCTTTCTTCCTCCTCTTGATAAGACGCCGTCAAATAGAAGATGGGTTTGCCGTTTTGCACCGCTTTGATCCGTCGCGTACTGAAACTTTTTCCGTCTCTGAGTATCTCAACGTCGTAGATGATCGGCTGCTCAGGATCGCCTGGGCGCAGAAAATAACTGTGGAATGAATGCAAAAAGCGATCAGGGTCGACCGAGGTTTTAGAGGCCGATAGGGCCTGCCCAATGACCTGCCCACCATACACCTGTGGCAGTCCAAGGTTTTCACTTTGACCTCGGTAAAGGCCAGTATCTAACCGCTCAAGCTGCAGTAATTGTAAGAGTTCTGTCAGTGGTTGGCTCATAAGTCCTTGATACGTGCTATGCTTCCAGTGTTATTGATCAAGCTATCATAACCTTAGCGTTTTTGCCGCATTCAAACGCGTACCAGTGAGGATTCTTTAATGAAGAAACTATCGTTTCTGTTGTTCGCCTTATTCACTGCCCTAGTGTTTACTGCCTGTTCAGGGAATAGTCAACCTAATGATTTAGCGAGTGTTTCCGGCACTTTAGTGTATCGTGAGCGACTTGCTTTACCTGAGAATGCCAGCGTCACGGTCCGTTTGGTAGAAATGAAAAAAATGGGTTCACCCGGTAAAGAGATTAGCCGACAATCATTCGTAACCGAAGGCCAGCAAGTGCCTATTCACTTTTCACTGAATTACGATCCGAGCCAAATTTCTCTAACACACACATACGTCGTCACGGCACAAATTGATGTGAACGAACGCCCGCTGTTTATCACCAATACCATCAATAAGGTGATCACGGATACGAATCATACCTTTGATCCCACCCTGACACTGGTGCGAGTCGGCAACTAATCACTACACTGAGAAGAGTGAGTGGAGCACAAGGAGTGTGCATGCGGATCTCTTCTTTGCTTTGGCCTGCGTTGCTTGTCGCCATTGCAGCGGCAGCCAGTTTGGTCTCCGGTTTTTCGTTATCCAGTTGGGCGATTTTCGTCCCAGCTGTTTTTTTCTTTTACCCCGAGACACTCACGAGTTGGTTACTTGTGTTGGCGATGGGGGCGTTTGCCTATGCCATGCCCCAGCTGCCTGCATTGCTCAGTGCAACCAGTTTACTGATGCTGCCCGCCTTGTCATTGTTGATGAACCCCTTGCGGCATCTACATGTCAAACTATTGCTGGGCTCAGTGATGATTGCGATGCTGACTGGTATTATGGCGCTGCAATCGGAGGCAAAACTCGCCGGTTCATCTTGGGTATTCACTGTCTTGCTGCTGGGATTAGTCGTGGCATGGGGCGCGCTACAGCAATGGCGCTCGTACATGCCACCTCGGCAAAGTGCATGGCTTTTGCTACCAGTGCTTGCCGTGCTGCTTGGTTGGCCGACTGCGCTTTGGTGTGTTTCGGTTGTGGCGGTGATCTGGTTATTGCAGTGGATAGGGCTGACGCCACGGTTTGCCTCCTCGCGTCCCATCGCTTTACATGTATTACCTTGCGTTCCTTTTTTGGTGATCACGCTAGTAACACCCTCACAACTTACCATGTCGCTTTTGGTCGCGTGGGCAACGATGCTAGCGGCAATTTGGATCGGGGAATACTTGTTTTTGGAAGAGCCGGACGACTGACCGGGTGGATATTGCTCATAAGATCAACAGTTAAGCGGCGAAGCTATCAATCCTCCTTGCATTGCATCCAGCCATGCCACATAATGCCCCGCAGTTAAGCAAGCTTAACGACATATCGATGGAGGCCTCCTTGGTTCTCCCGCAACACTATCTTGTGTACTGGGTCAGGTCCGGAAGGAAGCAGCCCGCGCTTGGGACGTGTGTGCCGGGATGCAGCTGGGGAGGCCTCCGCCCTTTCTGCTCTTCGCTTTTCTCTTATTCTTCGTCGCGTACCCTTCAATCCATTTATGCGATACGCTTCATTGATAACGTTGATGTTGACACTCGGGTGACACAGCCCCTTACCGCTTAGCTATGATTTAATCATTAGTCGTAATGATAGGTCTGGGGAGAATCGATTGGGTTTTCGAGCGTTAGCCGCGTTACTGTTCGCTTTACTAAGCAGTCAAGTGGCGGCCAGTGAGCTACAAACGCAACTCAAGGGCTTTTATGATGAAGCGTGGCAGGCCGGTCATTTGGTGGTGGCTCAGCCTTCGCTCAATGCGTACTCGCAAAACCTGCTGCAAAGCCAAGCACAGTACCCCGATTTTACGCATTTTAACTGGCAAGATCTGGTTGCATTGCATCAGGTGACGCAGCGGTGTCAAGCCAATCCCCGCATTGTCGATCCCCAGTTATTGATTGCGCAGCGCTTTGAACTTGCTTTGTGCAACGGTCAGTCATTACCGCCAGCATGGTTTGTGGAAAATCCGTTATTGCACCCAGCGGGAGGCAGTTATGCGGACCGTTATCTTGCCGCCTATCCGACGACATCACCACCATCTGACATTCTCCAACGGCTGACCCTCGATAACCCACAGCATCCCCTACATCAGTCATTGAGTGACCTAAGTGCGCAAGGGCGTGACGCGTTACTGAGTGGCTATCGTGCCTATCTAGATAATCATCAGCTGTGGTTGAATGGCGAATTGGGGTGGAAGGTATTGCCTCAATCTGTGTGGTCGCCGATTGCAGAACRTTATCGACTCAGTTTGTCGACGGAGTCGACYGGCTGTGACTATCGCTATGGCAATATTTGCAACCAACTCCAYCCGGCTTATCAAGGTGTATTTACCGCGATACTCGTGCTGGTCTGTATTGCCTTAGTCATCGGGCTTGCGCGTAGTGTGTATGATCGTTATCAACAGCGCCGAGAGCGACAGTTTATACTTCAACTGCTAACGCATGAGTTACGCACGCCAATTGCCAGCTTGGGGTTAACCGTCGAAATGCTGCGCAACCAATTCGATCAACTCAGCGAAGATGCGCAAGATGTATTGTGGCGATTGTTGGCTGATCATCAAAGGTTGAGTCAATTGACCGAAACCAGTAAAGGTTATCTGAGTACGGATAAGAGTGAACAGTTTAAGACGCAAACGGCATCGCTGTCTGATTGGCTCGATCACGTGTGTGACCCCTTTGATATTGACTATACCCTCGAGGACGATCGCACGCTGACGTTACCCTTCTATTGGTTATCGATTTGCTTGGAAAACTTGATTAAAAACGCGCACCAACATGGTGGGGAAACCGTATGGATTCGTGTGTGTGTGGGAAAACGTGTCCGTGTTTGTGTCTACGATGATGGTGTGTTTCCGTCATGGTGGCAGCGATTATGGCGGCGCTGTCGGGCGCCAACCTCGGAACACAATATGGGCATTGGATTGTTTTTGGTGGCGCGTTTAACGCGTCAAATGGGCGGAAAGCTATTGATAAAACGGCACCCGACTTGCTGTATCTTGGAGTTACCCCAATGAGCCACGTGTTATTGATTGAAGACGATAAATTATTGGGTGAGGGCCTACGTCAGTTTTTAGAAACGCAAGGTTTCAACTGTACTTGGTTGATGGAAAGCGCAAAGGTTGAGAAGCATTGGTATCACGCGGACTTAGTGATCTTGGATCGCCAATTGGCAGACGGCGATAGCTTGGCGCATCTCCCTACTTGGCTGGCATTGAAAGCGTTACCTGTCATCGTATTAACCGCCAAAATTGAAGTTGAACAACGGGTTGAAGGCTTAATGGCGGGCGCTAAAGACTATGTGGTCAAGCCATTTGCGCATCAAGAGCTGTTGGCCCGCATTTATGCTCAGCTTCGTCCTTTGGGAGAGAGTCAACTGCTGTATGGCAGTATCAAGGTCGAGCCCGGTTCACGTGCGGTATACTGGCAAAATGAAGCGATCACGCTAAAACCCAAAGAGTTTGATTTATTACTGTTGCTTTTACAAAACCAAGGTCGGGTGTTCCACCGCGAGGAGCTCCTTAATAAAATCTGGGGTTATCAAGCCTTTCCGACGACTCGAACCGTGGATAACCATGTCTTGCGTTTGCGGCAAAAACTCCCGGACCTTGCCATCGAGACTCACCGTGGGGTGGGGTATAGGTTGATAGCACAATGATGTGGCATCGTCTCGGTATCGCAGCCCTTTGGGGCTTGACTAGCATCAGCGCGCAGGCTGAGCAATCTTGGTTTACGGATACGCCTATGCGCGAGGCTTATCAGGCGTTGCTGGTCGAACAGCCCACATTGGCTTGGCAAGAGTTGATGTTTGCGCTGACGCAAGTGCCCGTTGATGAGTCGCACTGGGCGGCGCTAAAACATGCCATTATTAATCAAACTGATTGTGGACAGCGTTTGACCGAGCCTAATGGCAAAGGGCTCCCTCATGGTTTGACCATCTCTTTTGTACGTCGCGCAGGGGCGTCGAGTCTGGGCTATGAAATCAAGCTCTCGGCGGAGCAGGTGGCAAACACAACGCGAGTCACGCTTATGGATCCGAGTGGACAAACGGTGTTAAGCGCCACACTCACGGCGCAAGCCAGCTATCAAGAGATTGAGTCGGGCCAATTGTTTACCCAAGTGGATCCGGGCGTTTACGAACTCAAGCTAGGTAATCAGCATTACAGCTTAGTGATTTACGGACTCCCGCGTCGTCCTTGGGTACAACTGACCGGGCATCCTGATATGCAACTGGCGATTGATTTGCCGACAACGCCGCAAAGCTGTGCCCCTGCCACGGCGTATTGGTTATGGCTGGACGATGCCTATCGTTGGGTGGATCAAGCGCCGATTTATGCCTCTGGACGAACCGCTGAGGGTGCATTACCCGTTAAGGTTGATTTGCCGACGTCTCCGCCTGCTACTGCAAGCCATTTGAGTGCAACCGTGAGTCACTTTGAATACCAAGGCGCGATCAAGGTGAGCTATGTTGAGCGATTGGCACTCCCCCTACCCAATGCTGTCGAGCGCACTGACGCAGTGAATAGCGAATAAAGAGACAGCGAGGTGACAAATAAGGTACGAGGTTGGCATTTAATAGCGCGCTGATATCAACTGGAGACATCGCGTGAACCTATCATCTTTTTATTGTTCTTGTGTTGCGTTGAGCTTGACGCTATTCAGCTTAACTCCCTACGCAGCGCCTCTCACTTTGACCCATCAAGAGACACACGTCACCATTAACCCTAGCGATCTGAGGATGCACTGGGACAGCCTACCCATTAATGACGCTAATTTGGCGGTGGGTCAGCAGCCCCAGCAGGTGGTGGATGTACGTCATCCAGCGCCCAATCAATTTAACTGGCGCTGGGAGCCAGCTAATATCGAGGTGTCTGCCACTTTGGACGACGCGTTAACGTTATCCATGTCTTTGGATGACAACGCCCAAGTGGCGCGCCAACACCCTGTTACATTGCATTGGTTTGATCTACCGGATCAGGACACCCAGACATTATTATTACCGTTTAGCGAAGGAATGCGAGTACCCACAGATCATTCGCAGTGGATTGATTATTTACAGGCAAGCCGAGATGGGTCTAATACCACGCAGGATTTAAAGATGCCGTTTTGGACTGCCCAAATAGGTAGCCAATATGTCAGCTATCATTTAGTCACTGCGACCAATAACCGACTGGGATTTGGGCGGGCGAATAAAAAACTCGACATGGGGGCGGCTCATACATTTACGCCTCTGAACCGTCACGACCCCTTTGTGGTGAGGGTCAAACCAGGCCAACATCCCTTGGATGGGGCGAAGTGGTACCGTCAGTGGCGAGAAGATAAGCATCAAGCAGTTTCATTGGCGGAAAAAGTGCAGCAAAACCCTGAAACGGCCAAACTAATTGGCGCGACCCATGTGTATCTATTTGGACGAGGGCCGCTTGCTCGAGATGATGTGAAGGATTGGTGGGGGCTTAAACGTTGGGCGCTTAATGCGTCATCATTGCCGTTTGATGATGAGACCAAAGCGGCACTCGGGGAGCTTTCAAGTGAGCAAGGCTGGTTTAGCCAATATCATAAAAACACCTTGGTGAATGGCATTAATCGTGCGTTGGCAGAGGCCTTTCCGGTGACCGCGCCTACGGAAAAAGACAATACCATCAAACAGCAGTACCAGACCGCGCAGCAACGTAAAAAGTGGTTAGCCGCGCGCGCAGGACAGCACCTTAAACCGGCTGAACAGTGGGGGCAGGGGCTTTCCACTGAGATGATCGACAGCTTACAAAAAGCGGGTATCCGTCAATTATGGTTAGGCTTGGACAATTGGATGCCGGCATTTTATCAGCCGCACGTCGTTGAAAAGGCCAAGCAAGCGGGCTATTTAATTGGTCCCTATGACTCCTACAATACCGCGATCCCACGTGGGGTGAACGATAGCTGGCTGACTGCACAATTACCGGATGCGATGCGCACATCGTGTGCGATTGAACAGCGCAATGGTAAATTGAAAAAAGGGTTTCGTGACAACGGCTTCTATCTCAACCCAGCATGTGGTACCGATTATGTTACACAGCGCGTCGCTGATATTATTAAATATGGACGCTTTAATAGCTTGTTTATTGATGCAGATGCCACTGCGATGGCGCGAGAAGACTATCGTCGCGATACCCGCGAGGCTGATATGGTCGCTGCATTTAACCAACGTATGCAATCACTTGCACAGCGTCACTCTGTGGTGTTGGGATCGGAAGATGGTAATAGCTTGACCACGCAGGGTATTGCCTTTGCACATGGTTTAGAAACGATTGGTTTTGGATGGCGGGATGAAGACATGAAGTCTAATCGCTCTTCGCCCTATTACCTTGGCCCTTGGTTTCCTGACAACAAGCCCGCCTTTTTCTTTCAGTCGGCGAAAGTGAAGCCGCTTTATCAAGCTCTTTTGTTTGATCCGCAATATCGTATTCCACTTTATCAAGCGGTGTTCCATGATGAGGTGATCAATAGCCACCATTGGCATAGCGATAGCCTAAAGTTTACCAATGTGCGTGCTGAGAGAGACTTAATAGCCATGCTTTATAATGTGCCCGCCATGGTGCATTTAAGTCGTGATGAAGCAACGTCGCCATCGCAACCTCGGATTCGTGCGATTAAACATTACCAACAGGGCTTTATGCCAATTCATCAAGCCCTTTGGGACAAAGCCTTGGTGGACTTTCGCTGGTTGGACGAACGCGGACGCGTGCAGCAGACCCAATTTAGCGATGGGTCGACGCTAACCGCCAACTTTACCGACCAACCAGTCGGTATGTCAGACATCACTGTGCCCGCAAAAGGTTTGGTGGCGCAGTTGAGTGATGGAACGCAAGTGGTTTGGTCTGTGTCTCAGTAGGATTAAGGTGCGCTAACAGGATATAAGAAAGCCCGCATTGCGCCTGTCTCTTGATCACATCTCAGAGGTCAAGAGACTGGGCTAGTAGGTAACCTTCAAGGATGGTTTGTAACATAAACCATCCTTCCCATAACCTTTCCCAGCCAACTCGGCCATTACGTTTTGAGTCATGCCAACCGGCTAACTTCCCGAGGTTAATGTACGCCCAATAC
>NZ_MUFO01000042.1:0-25594 GCF_001995345.1 Salinivibrio sp. IB872
GAATAAACTCGAAGTCGATGGCACGGTCGATTTTACGAACAAGATGGTCTTTGGGAACAAGTTGTTCCATCGTCACCATTTCAAGTTCATATTGGTGTGGAGAAGGTTCTTGAAGCATACCGGAGCATCCCTATTGCGACACTCCTATTAGATCAAAGGTCTAGCTCGAAAGCTAGACCTTTGTCAGCAGTCTGAAGCGCCTAGAGGGCGCCTTATGGTTTAGTAGGTGTGGGTTAGCTGAGGAGCAAACTGTCGTCTGCTAGTGTCTCGCCGCGCACTTTATTGAACATCTCAAGCAGATGTGGCACATCCATGTTTTTGCGCTCATCGCCATGCACATCAAGCACTATGTTACCTTGGTGTAGCATCACGGTACGGTCGCCGCAGGCAAGGGCATCTTTCATGGAGTGGGTGACCATCATGGCAGTCAGATTAAATTCGTTGACGATTTTTTTCGTTAAATCAATCACGAATGCAGCCATGCGAGGGTCGAGCGCGGCAGTGTGCTCATCCAGTAACAAGAGTTTGCTTTCCGACAAGGTCGCCATGACCAAACTGACCGCTTGGCGTTGTCCACCGGAGAGCAAACCAATACTGTCGCTCAACCTGTCTTCAAGGCCTAAACCTAAAATCGCGATCCTTTCTTGAAAGAGCTTGCGGCGCTTGTCACCGAGCGCACGTGTCCAGCCACGTCCTTTACCGCGACGATAAGCCAGTGCAAGGTTTTCTTCAATGGTCAGCGAGGCACAGGTGCCTGCCAGCGGATCTTGAAACACACGGGCAGCAAGGGTGGCGCGTTCATGAACGGCTTTCTTAGTCACGTCGACGCCATCAATATTGACGCTTCCCCCGATCATTGGCGTCTCGCCGGTCACCGCTCCGAGCAGTGTTGATTTGCCTGCGCCATTAGAGCCGATAATGGTGACAAACTCTTTTTCTGGAATCGTCAGGCTTACGCCACGTAAGGCGCGGTTTTCAAGCACAGTACCGGGGTTAAAGGTCACTTGAATATTGGCTAATGAAATCATTCCGACACCTCTGCCTGCTTGGCGCGTTTTGATTTTTGATACTGCYGACGCATTTTAGGCGCGATAAGCGCGACGGCGACCAGTACTGCAGTAACCAGATTGAGGTCCGAGGCTTGCAAGCCAAACATACCACTAGATAGCGCAAAGGCGACGGCGAGACGGTAGAGAATCGAACCAACAATAACAGCAACCACTGCCACCCACACTTTGCGGCCCGGTATCAGTGTTTGGCCTAAAATCACAGCAGCAAGACCAACTACAATGGTGCCGACCCCCGAAGTAACATCGGCAAAACTATTGGTTTGTGCAAATAGCGCCCCAGCAAAGCCGACAAAGGCGTTGGATAGGGCTAAGCCAAAATACGTGTACATGGCGGTACTGCCGCCCTGTGCCTTAACCATACGAGGATTGACCCCAGTGGCGCGTAGGCCGAGACCAAAATCACTGGCGAGTAAGCGGATCACCAACAAACCACTGATAATCACCAAAACACCGACTACGAGGGGACGCAGATAGACAGGTGCAATACCCAGCTGTTCGAATGGGGTAAGAATTGTTTCCTCACCCAACAAGGCGATATTCGGCCGGCCCATAATACGAATATTGATCGAAAAGGCGGCAATCATTGTCAAAATGCTCGAGAGCAGATTGAGGATACCGCACTTCACCGTCAAAAACGCCGTCACCAAGCCGGTGATCCCACCGGCCAGAATAGCGACTGCGGTAGCAAACCAAGGGTTGTAGCCTGCGACGATAAGGGTGGCCGCCACCGCAGCGCCCATCGGGAAGCTGCCATCAACGGTAAGATCGGGAAAATCAAGCACCCGGAACGTCAGATAAACCCCTAAGGCGACCAAGCCATAGATAAGGCCTACTTCCAAGGTGCCAAAAAAAGCAATGGCAGTCATTCACTACTCCTAAGACTGATACTGACTAGTCTTGAATACGCGCGGCACGATCCAAAATTGTGTCGGGAACCGTGATGCCAAGTCGATTGGCTGCTGCACGATTAACGGCTAAGTCAGAGCCAAGCGCGACTTTGGCCGGCAGTGAAGACACGGGTTTCCCTTCCAGTACCGCAGCAACATAATCGGACGTTTGCACACCGACGGAGTAGTAATCAAAGCCGAGCGCTACCACGGCGCCGTTAGGGATATACGATGTCGATCCGCCAATCACTGGGGTATTAGCAGAATTAGCCGCTGCGATAAGACCATCGATCGCGCTGGCAACGGTATTATCGGTTGGCGCATAAATCACATCCGCTTGGGTGGCCACAACTTGCGCAGCAGATTGAACATCGGCACTTTTTAGCGCTGTTCCTTCCACAACCTTAATGCCTTGAGCATTTGCGGCTTCACGAAGTAATTCGACTAAGGTGACGGCATTAGCTTCCCCTGGATTGTAAACCACCCCAATAGTGGTGAGTTCGGGGAGTAACTCTTTGGCCAATGCAACGTGTTGAGCGACAGGAGAGAGGTCAGACAGACCCGTTACGTTGCCACTCGGTGCGTCCATGTTCTTGACCAGTTTCGCCCCCACAGGATCGGTAACGGCGGTAAAAATAATTGGGATATCTTTGGTAGCGGCAGCCAGTGCTTGCGCGGAAGGCGTCGCAATGCCAACCAACACATCAGGTTGTTCGCCAACATATTGACGAGCGATTTGAACGGCAATAGCCGGGTTACCTTGCGCTGTTTGATATTTAAAATCTAGATTTTCACCCGGCGTATATCCTTTGGCTTTCAACCCATCGAGTAGACCGTTTCGCGCGGCATCAAGCGCAGGGTGCTCGACAATTTGGGAAACCGCAACTGTCGCGGTTTCTGCCAGTGCCGTCACAGAGACGCCAACAGACAGCGCGGCAGCGCAGGCCAATGTGGCGAGTTTAGGTGCTTTCATAGTGACTCCCTTCTTCTCATCATGCATGCCATGGGTGGTGATCAAGCAAGGATGTTAGATTGCGATGTTGTGTGTTAGTTAAAATATGGGTTTTGTTTTTATAGCAATTGAATTTATTTGCTTTTTATTCATACTTAGTCGTTTTTTGCTGACGATGACAGCGTATGTCGACTAGTAAGTTGATATTATTAAGCTTGACAGTAAGCAATGTCATCTCTTTTTTGCCGATTCACCTCGCTTAAAGATAGACGTTCACGCCACATTTGTTAATATTATGTTTGCTTTTGTGCTGCTGCGCGGCAAATGAGCAAAATAAACGATTATGAAAACCCGTTGAGTGCAAAAGCGTGCGCTGTTTGAGGTCTTTTTCGAGGCTGCGAATCGTGTCACGACAGGGCGCTGACAGGTATTTATCCCCTATCGATATAGGGTTTTAGACGACACGGCCGACTAGGCCGGTTTTTTATGCAATGTAGAAAAGTTAGGTAATGAATACTTGGAGGCTCAAGGATGAAGCGTTTGGTTGTGGCACTGGCGGTAGTTTCGCCGAGTGCATTTGCCGCTACGACAGGACAAGGACTGGATTTAACCCAGAACTGGGTAGGCTATGCCTCTTTAGCCATTTTTGCCGTGGCTTACAGCTTGGTGATGCTAGAAGAAAAGCTTCATCTGCGTAAGTCAAAGCCCGTGTTACTGGCGGCGGGGTTAATCTGGTTGCTAATTGGATATGCGTATTCTCAATGGGGAGATATGGCCCCCGCGCATGCGGCGCTTGAGCACAACCTCCTTGAGTATGCAGAGCTACTGCTATTTTTGCTGGTGGCGATGACCTATATTTCTGCGATGGAAGAAAGGCGTCTATTTGATGGCTTAAAAGCGTGGATCCTAAGCAAAGGTTATGACTTACGTACCTTGTTTTGGATCACTGGGGTACTTTCCTTCTTTATTTCTCCCATTGCGGATAACCTCACAACGGCACTATTGATGTGTACGATTGTGCTAAAAATCGGCGGTGACAACCCTCGCTTTGTGAACCTCGCGTGTATCAATATTGTGGTTGCCGCGAACGCAGGAGGCGCCTTCAGTCCCTTTGGTGATATCACCACACTGATGGTTTGGCAGGCGGGCAAAGTGACCTTTGCTGAGTTCGGAGCTTTGTTCATTCCATCTGTGGTCAACTACGTGATCCCTGCTTTTATTATGTCACTGTTTATCCCACGGACGCAGCCGGATGTAATGCAAGAGCACGTCGAGCTTAAGCGTGGCGCGCGTCGTATTATGGTGTTGTTTTTACTCACCATTGCCACCGCGGTTGCGTTCCATGGCTTTATTCACTTCCCACCGGTGATGGGTATGATGATGGGCCTCGCGTATCTACAGTTCTTTGGCTTTTACTTGCGTCGCACCCTACCGCGCTCATTGGCACGTAAACGTGCGATTGCGGAGGCGAAGAATGATGAAGCGGCATTGCGTCGCTTGGGCTCAGTGGTGCCTTTTGATGTGTTTCGTCGCATCTCCCATGCGGAGTGGGACACCTTGCTTTTCTTCTATGGGGTCGTGATGTGTGTCGGGGGACTTAGCTTGATTGGTTACCTCACCATGGTCTCAAACGTCATGTATCTGCAGTGGGATCCTATCTGGGCGAATAGCTTAGTTGGGGTGCTATCCGCGGTGGTCGATAATATTCCTGTGATGTTCGCAGTATTAACGATGAGCCCAGAAATGTCGCACGGAAACTGGTTGTTGGTGACATTAACGGCCGGTGTTGGCGGCAGCTTGCTCTCTTTGGGGTCAGCCGCAGGGGTGGCATTGATGGGACAAGCGCACGGCAAATACACCTTCTTTGGTCATTTGAAGTGGGCACCAGTCATTATGCTGGGGTATATCGCCTCTATCGCTGTGCATTTAGTGCTTAATAGCCACTACTTTCATATTCAATAGCTGATAAGTTGGCATCATAGAAAAACGCCGCTATCCAATAGCGGCGTTTTTCTGTTTAGCGTAAGGGATTGTATTGTGCGGTGAAGCAAAAACCATCATGGCGTTAGACGACCATCGTGGGGCAGTGGGCGCGCCCAGCCACGCGATGAGACACACTGCCAAGGAACATGCCGTCTTTATCTGAATGCGTCCCATGTGCCCCCATCACAATCAAATCTACCTCTTTGCTTTTGGCAAACTTAATGATGGTTTTAGAGGGGCGACCGCCTTTTACAAAACCACGTACATTTTCGCCACCATTTTCAAGCGCATGTTGCTTGGCTTGCTCGACGATGTTACGTGCGTATTCGCTCAGGGTTTGATCTGGGATTTGTAATCGATCAGGACGCACCATTGATAGCGATGCTTCAAACAAACTGTGATGCTTAAACACACACAAAAGATACAACTCTGCACCGGTGAGTTGTTGAATTTCTAACGCTTTATCCAATGCGTTCAAGGCTGAAAAAGAGCCATCAACCGCAACGAGTATTCGTTTAAACATCCAGTTACTCCTGTTGTTAGGTTATCCAAACGCGATATCACGCAGGAATAACGCAATCTGAGGGAACATCACCAGCAGTGCGGCAGAGAGAAGCAGCATCGCAATAAAAGGGCCTGTCCCACGGATAACTTCCCAATAGGGTTTTTTGAAAATCGCAATCGCGGTAAAAATATCGCAGCCAAAGGGTGGTGTTGCTGAACCAATCGCGACTTGCAAGGTGATCACTATCCCCACATGTACAGGATCAAGACTAGTGGCTTCTATCGCAGGTGCAAATATAGGCGTTAACACCAAGATAACCACAATGGGGTCTACAAACATGCAGGCGACGAAGAAGGCGATAGAAATTGAGGCAAGGACACCCATAGGGCCCATTTGACTAATCCCTACGGCTTCTAGAATGGTTTGCGGGATTTGTGCGAATGAGATAATCCAAGAGAATCCATTACCGACCCCCACCAAAATGAAAACCACCGCAGTGATAAGGCCGGTTGAGCGCGCGATGGTAAAGACATCTCGACTGCTTAATGATCGGAATACCCCAAACTCCAAAATCATCGCATAAAGTACACACACGGCAGCCGCTTCGGTGGGACTGAACACACCGCCATAAATCCCTCCCACAATAATTAATGGGAACATCAGTGGCCAGAGCGCTTTCCGGGTAGCCTGCATACGCTCTTTCCATGTGGCCTTTGGCTCAGTCGGCACTTTATTGACCGTCGCGTAATAGAGGCAGTACAAAGAGAAAAAGCACAGAATCATCAAACCAGGRCCAATCCCCGCGATGAATAGCTCGGCAATCGAGGTTTCGGAGATCACCCCATAGATGATCATCCCGATACTTGGCGGGATCAAAAAGGCGATGTCACTCGAGTTAATAATCAGCGCGAGTGAGAAAGAGTCGCTGTATCCGGCGCGCAATAATTTAGGACGTAAAGCTGAACCCACCGCGACCACGGTCGCTTGGGTGGAACCCGAAACGGCGCCGAACAGCGTACACGAGGTTGCCGTACTGATGGCTAAGCCGCCACGAATATGGCCGATAAACGTCATGACCATATCTATCAAGCGTGAAGCCGATTGACCACGAGTCATAATGTCTGCAGCAAGGATAAACATGGGCACAGCAATCAAAGACGCTGGGCGGATGCCGCCTAACACTTGTTGGATAAAGGTATCCATTTGACCGACGCCACCAAACATCATGTAAAAACCAGTTAAGGCGGCAGCCGTAAGGGGAATCATCATCGGAAAGCCAAGCACGAGCAAGACAATCATGATGAACATTAAAGTCAGGGCCATAAGAGTGCCTATTTAAACTTCACTTTCAGTCTCAGCGTAACCGTCAAGCACGCCGGCGGAGAGGTAAACATCTGGAGCGGTTAGATTTTTATAAACGGTTAGCCCGTATTGGATCCCTGTGATGACAAATCCAAGGGGAACCCAGATATAGATCCACCAAATTTCAAAACCGAGGGCGGGCAAAATACGGCCTCGGTCGTATACCGAAACGATGTATTGATAAGAAAAATATGCGAGAACCAGCATAATCAAGCCAGTCACCAACGCGATAGTGATCATTAGGATCTTACGTCCCTTAAACGGCAGAGTGTCGTAAAGGGCGGACATACGAATATGTCGGCCATGGCGAGCGGCATAGCCAATCCCCGCGAATGTGATCAGAATGATGAGAATGCGGTTTATCTCACCGGAAAAGAACAGCCCTTGACCAAAGCCAAAACGCGCTACAACGTTCACGCAGGTATTGAGCGCCATTAACAGCACGCCTGCGGCGAGCATAAACGACTCGATTTTGCAGATCAGGGTGTCCAATTTACCAAGAAGGCCGGGAAGCTCTGAGTGATAAGTGAGAGAGTCGGAATCGGTCATTACGTATTCCTCAAAATAAACAGGCACCGCAAGGCGCGGTGCCTGAACAACTGACAACTAGTTAGTAACGGCTTCGAGATCTTTCTTAAATTGATTAAGAAGGGCTTTGCCGCTTTCGCCGGTCATTTCATAGAAGGTTTCTTCAACCTGAGGTGCACGTGCTTTGAACTTAGCGATTTGCTCATCCGTCAGGCGTGTGACAGTCACGTCGTCGCTCGAAGCTTGAATTTTCTCCAATGACTTCTCAGCAAGGCCACGGATGTGTTTCACCGTTTCGTTGAAGGCATAATCAGCTGCGTCACGGATCATTGCTTGATCGTCTTTCGACAATCCGTCAAAGAAGTCTTTGTTTGCCATGGAGGCAGTGGTAAACCAACCGTGGTGCGTGAAGATCAGGTTCGGCGATACTTCGTACAAGCCGCCTGATTCAATCCAGAAAATCGGGTTTTCTTGGCCTTGGATCATATTGGTTTGGAGTGCGCCATATACTTCACCCCATGGCAATGGCGTTGGCGTTGCACCAAAGGCTTCATAGGTTGATGAAAGCAGTGGGTTAGTCATGACGCGGATCTTCTTGCCTTTCAGATCGGCCGGCTCAGTCACAGGCTCGTCGGCAGTCATGACCATTTCGCCCTCAGGGTACATCTTGAGTAGCTCAAGGCCTTGCTCTTCATACAGTTTCGGGAAATCCTCATTCACTGCCTTACTCTGACGGAAGAACTCAATCACGGTTTCCATGTTGGTTGGCATCAGATAAGGGATGAAGAAAATTTGTGCCTCTGGGATCAATGAGCCAGTAAAGCCCGGCGATTGGTTAACAAATTGAAGAATACCGGCTTGGGTTTGCTCCATGATGTCATCAGACTYACCCAGCTCGCCGAAGCGATAGATTTGCAAAGAGTGTTCAGAGTTATCTTCGATGTATTCCTTAAACTTGTGTGCATACACGTCTTGTACGTCACCTTCATACTCTTCGTGCGCATAGCGCCAAGTATCGGCGCTGGCTAGGGCTGAAAAGCCAAGCGCAGCAGCAACGCATGAAACCGCAGTCAATTGCTTAAGATGGCTATAAATGGACATCGTGTCCCTCCGATATGTGGTTTAGCTTTCACTCGTGGTTAACGAGAGTGTGATTAAGATCTTTTTCTCACTTGACGAGTTGGCACTTTGTGCCTGTCTCTCCTATACCCGTGGAAGCATCTGCCGATGTTTTTGGCCACCAGACAGACTATCCCAACAACTTAAACATCAGAGCTGTAATTATTAAAGTCAGATGAATTTTGGCGTGTTTGCACTGTGACTGAGATCTTGTTTTTGCATCAAAAGAGAAAATCTCAGCGCAAAATTACAGCGATTCACTGAAGGAAACCAGGTTTATTCAGGGGGTTGCGGTCATGTAACAACACGGCAGATAATTGGATGGTGTTTTTTTAATAAAAGATATAGAGACAGCAGTAAATAAAAATCTACACCAGTGGTCGTTAATTGAACAATTTTGATTATAACACTAACTAATCTGTGATGGTTGCTTGGTATAGGCATCGGGCATTACTAAGTGCAGAGGTGAGAAAATTCATTCGGCCATGTAACTCCTTTCCTCAAAGCGGTGAACGATACGTAAATTTCACGCTGTTTGAATGCCGTTTCTAGCTCAGTCAATGAGTATTCAATGGAAGGTTGGTATATCACAATGTTCTGAGCTTCCCACAACGCACTCCATCTAGTTACGTATCACTTCTAATCCTATGGACTTTGATTTCACTCATTAATGTTAACTTAATGTTATCAATATGTTGCTTTGTGATGGTTGGTATGTTTAGTATGGCTAGGAATTAATGCTGTATTGGAAAGAAAGTTAGGCTTTTAATGAGCGTCACACAATTCATTGATGGAACTGCATTGGCAGCTTTTTAAGGAAGAATTACTCATGACTGACTACCGCACCCCTTTGGACCAGTTGCAAATAAATGTCAGGCAACACCCTGATCGAGTCTGGCTACATCAACCTGTTGATAGGCAATGGTATACTTATACTTGGTCAGAAGCTGACGCGTCTGCTAGGAGGGTCGCTAAAGGTTTACTTGAAATCGGTCTAGTGGCGGGTGATAAAGTATCGATCATCGCTAAAAACTCAGCAGAGTGGTACATCTGCGATTTAGCAATCATGATGGCTGGACTTATCAGCGTACCTATCTATCCAACCGCCAGTGCGGACAATATCAAGTATGTGATTGAGCACAGTAGTGTTAAAGCTATATTCATCGGCAAACTCGATGATAGTGAAGATCTTTGTCAAGCCTTACCCGACTCTTTGATCACTATTGCTATGCCAAATTCCAAAGTCGATTGTCAGCTTGACTGGTACGCGTGGTTGTCAAAATTAGATCCGCTTGTAGAAGTCAATAAACCTGCGCTCAGCGATACCTTTTCTATCATCTATACCTCTGGCAGTACCGGACGGCCGAAAGGTGTTCTGCTCAGTTATTTGAATGTTGCATCTTCTGCCATTTCTGGTAGTGAAATTTTTTTTCAGCCAGATGACACACGTGTGATGTCCTACTTACCTTTAGCGCACATCACAGAGCGCTGCGTGGTTGAGCTACCTTCGATCTACAATCCTGCTGAAGTCTTTTTTACTGAATCTATCGAGACCTTCATTGACGACGTTAAGTACGCTCGTCCAACTGCTTTTCTTTCGGTACCTAGACTATGGACGAAATTTCAGTCGAAAATTTTGGCAAAAATGCCGAACAATCGTTTGCAATTTCTACTTAAAATTCCCTTTGTTGGTCAACTCGTGGCGAGAAAAATACGCGAGAATTTAGGTCTGCAAGAGTGCGTATTATTTGGATCCGGCAGTGCCCCCATCTCTCCTGAAGTCCTGCTTTGGTTCCACAAAATTGGTATCAGTATTGGTGAAGGGTGGGGGATGACCGAAAGCTCAGGCCTGTCGTGTAGCAACGTACCATTTGATCTTAATCACCTAGGTACCATTGGAACGCCGCAACCTTGTGTCGAAATGAAGTTATCGGACGAAGGAGAAGTATTGATTAAAGGCGATGCAGTATTTACCACTTACTACAATGACGAAGTAGCGACTCAAGCCGCCTTTGAAGATGGTTGGTGTAAAACCGGAGATAAAGGAGAGTTAAAAGCTGACGGTTCTTGGAAAATCATTGGCCGGGTTAAAGAGCAGTTTAAGACTGGCAAAGGCAAGTATGTATCACCGGTACCTATTGAAAGTAGCTTAGGACGAAATCCGGACATCGAACAGGTATGCGTGATTGGCGTTGGTCGAAAACAACCGATTGCACTTATTGTTTTAGGTGAAGGTACCCACGGTCATACTTCTCATGTAAGAAAAGAGCTTAAGGAAACATTAATAAAGGTAAACCAAGAGCTTGAAGCGCATGAAAAGCTGGATCATTTAATCGTGGTGGAAGAGCCTTGGAGCATCGAAAACGGCCTGTTAACCCCGACGTTGAAACTGAAAAGGGATCAAATTGAGCAACGTTACCAGTACTTACTCAGTTTAAACCTGCCCTATAAAGTGATTTTAGAGAGCAAAGTTATTAATACAAACAATGACTCTAAACTTGTTCATGCCAAGCGAGTTTCCGCTAACGCTTAAATCAGCCGCGCAATCTACGGAAAAATCATGTCTCAGCTATTAATCAAAACAGACAACTTAGCTAAGTTGTCTGTGAACAAACACAACGATGCATTCCGCTTTTTCAACTGGCCCGACCAAATTGAGGATAACACATGGTGGCAATCGCCTGATGTGTTAAGCGTCAGCCTGAATGCAATGGAGCATTAAGTTTCTTAAGAGCGTACTTTGCAGCTGCCGATGAACAGCAGCGGAAAGTTAGATTGCTGTGCGATATCTGAACAGTTAAGAGCGATGGAGGAGTGCTGTGGCAAGCCATGACGCATGTATTATTTGTGCGATTAATAGTGATAAGGTAGAACATTATCGGGTTGCTGAGAAAAATGGACTAAAAGCTGTACTAGACATTTTTCCCATCACCGAAGGTCATGTCCTGATTCTGAGCCGCAGTCACGCCTCGCACCTTGAGCAACTCTCTGCGCAAGAACATACCGAGTTATTTCAATTTGCACATCAAATCGGCAAGCGGATGTTTGACGTGATGGATGATGTGAGCGATTACACCTTGGTCGTTAACAATGGTCATGATGCTGGGCAACATATTCCCCATGTTCATATTCACCTGATCCCGCGACGCAAAGGAGACAGATTACGTTTTTATTGGCGACTCATGACGCGATTTATCAACCCATTGGGTGGTAAGAAACGTGTCCAGCAGTTAGCGGAGTGGCAACGAAGGTGGCGAATGCACGGTAATTATACGGACGGCTCAGCGAGATAAAATTCAGTCCCCTTTAATGACTGGATTCGTTATAATCGCGGGCTTTTGTGGCAAGTAGGGTGGCATCATGGCCAAAAAAGCAGCGGCGTTGCACATACTGGTGAAAGATAAAACGCAAGCGACAACAATTCTCGCTCAGCTCAAACAAGGTGCGAATTTTCAGGCGTTGGCGAAAAAATACTCGCAATGCCCATCGGGAAAACGCGGTGGAGATCTGGGCGAATTTCGTCGCGGCGATATGGCTCCCTCTTTCGACAAAGCGGTATTCAATGGCGAATTATTGCGTCCTCTTGGGCCAATAAAAACCAAATTTGGTTGGCATATTATTAAAGTGTTATATCGCAACTAGTCGGTATGCGTTACGCCTTGCGATAAGCACTCGGTGACTGAAAGCGTGATAGAAGTTAACGTATAGAAATTGATATCGCGCACATCGATTGCCCCAAGCCGCCACTGAGAAAGTGGTACAGTAAGATCATACCTTGAATAATGTCCACCTTATGTTTGAACTCGATGCACCAACACTCCTTATAACGCTGACGGCAACCCAATGGCTGCTAGCAGGTTTTTTGTTGTTACAAAACCGTCAAGAACCTGGTATCAATGGGTGGGCGGTATCTCTATTTATCCATGGTTTTAGCAATCTTGTCTTATTTGCTCGTCCGTACCTTCATCCCTACATAGACATCGTTTTTTATAATGCCTGTGTCATGATGGCATTTTCGTTTAGCCATTGGGCGCTGGGAAAAATTTTTGCGCGCGACGTACCGCGTTGGCAGTTGGTGCTACCTGTTCTTCTGTCCGTGGTATCGATGTCGTCATACCTTGATGACATCGGGAGTCGTGTGATTTACGCCAGCTTGATCGTTAGTATGCAGTTAGGGCTGATGACTCAAACCATTGTGAGTAGTACGAACACAGGCGGCCAGCGTCTAAAGCGTTGGCTCATCTTGGTAATGGGTGGATTCAGTGTTGCCTATTTAGGTAGGGCAATGTTTGCATATTTCTATCCTGATCTATTTACGCAACTGCTGGGCACCTCGCTATTACAAGCAGGGCTGATTTTGTCGGGCATCGCCTATAGCGTGATCAATACCCTAATTATCTTTCTTTATAAGCTAGAGCGAGTGTACGAGAAGCTCCACCACGAAGCGACTCGAGATAGCTTAACTGGACTGTTTAATCGCCGCGCCTTTTTGTCGAGAGCCAAACGGCGTGTTGATACAGCCGCTTTCCCAATCAGTGTACTGATGATCGATTTGGATGATTTTAAAACCATTAACGACTCATTTGGCCATTCTATTGGTGATAAGGTGCTGATCTATTGTGCTGACGTTTTCGAACAAGTAGTGGATGATCAAGGGATTGTTGGACGTTTGGGCGGAGAAGAATTCGCGGTCTTGGTGCCTTATTGTGACAGTGCCAATGCGCAACAGTTATCGGCAGAACTACTCCGCGCGGTTCAAAACAGCGGCTCAGCGCTTGAAATGAGCTTGTCTGCCAGCATAGGAGTAACGACGACCTCCGAGGCGGTGGATATCGACGGTTTGTTAGCCCAAGCCGATGATGCGCTTTATCAGGCGAAGCATGATGGAAAAAATACCTTTAAAGTGTACGTCTCGGCACTGGAAAGTGTCTCTCATGACGCAGAGCATATACCTAATATCGCTTGATGTATGCATATCTAGATTCCATGCACAAAATTGACTTCACCGATGAGGTTCATTATTCTCCGACGCTCATGTTGATATTTCAACTCTCTATTATGGCTTATATTCTATTTAAGAACTTCGTAAGAAGGCTTGGCTCCGCGCAAATACACGATGAAGTGTTGCTCGGAGCTTAACATCACATCTTCATCAGGTATTGCCATGCGTACTCTTCGCAGGGCTTCCAGTATCTGATGTAAAGACGCGATAGAGAGTGAGGCCGGTGATGCTCCATCACCGGCCTTTTGCATTCTAATCACAGGAGAATGCATTCATTTTAATGATGATGAAAGGCCGGTACTTGTTACCGGCCTTTTTTTATGGAAAAGAAACATGAGTTTATTAGTGATTGAAAACATCTGTTTTCAAATTGAGGAAAAAGTGTTGTACCAAGGTGCGAGCGTGGTGCTACATCATGGTGAACATGTTGGCGTGACGGGTGTGAACGGTGTGGGGAAAAGTACCCTGTTGAAAATGCTGCAAGGGGAACTGCTGCCGGATAGTGGCGAGATTGTTTGGCAACCGAATATCCAAGTCGGTTATTTAGACCAGCATTTAACGATCGACCCAACACTGTCTATCTATGACTTTATGGCGTTGGCATATCGCGATCTTGTGGAGGTTGAGCGAGCGTTAAATGCTATCTACGCATCGATGTCGGTGGACACGTCAGACGCGGTGCTTGCCAAAGCGGCACGACTGCAAAGCCAATTAGAGGCACAAGATTTTTACCGTATCTCTCATCGTATTGAACAGGTAGCGGCTGGGCTGGGTATCGCGCCGTTGGGCATGCAAACCGCAATGGGCCAGTTAAGTGGCGGTCAACGGCATAAAGTGATGTTGGCAAAGTTACTGCTTGAACCAGCCGAAGTGATGTTACTCGACGAGCCGACGAACTTCCTCGATGCTGAGCACGTTGCTTGGTTGGCGGAGTTTCTTAATCACTATACGGGTACCTTTATGGTGGTGTCGCATGATGAGGCTTTCCTTGAGTCGATCACGACAGCGATTGTTGATATCGACCAGAGCAAGATACGCAAATACAAAGGATCGTATCAGCAAGCGATGGCACAAAAGGCGCAGCAGAGTGAAACACGGCACAAGCAATACCTCGCACAGCAGAAAAAAATGGATAAGTTGGCCACCTATATTCGCAAGAACGGCGCAGGTGTGAATGCGCGTATTGCCAAGGGGCGCAAGAAACAGCTTGCGAAAATGGTGCCGATTGAAAAAAAACAGACGCGTGAGACGGTAAGCTTTGCGTTCCAATACAAACCATTACGGTCGCAACATGTATTGGCCGCCAAGGGGTTGCAGATTGGCTATCGAACGCCGCTTTTGCCGCCGTTATCACTTCAGATTCAACGGGGCGAAAAAGTCGCGATTATTGGCTTCAATGGCTTGGGAAAATCGACATTGTTAAAAACCTTATTGAGAGAAATCCCTGCACTACGGGGCCAGATTGACACGGCAAACGGTATACAGTGGGGATATTTTGAGCAAGGCTTACACTGGCGCTTTCCGGAAAGCTCTCCGGTTCAGGCCGTGTGTGGGGTAGGCCAGCTCACAGATAAAACCGCGCGCCAGAAGCTGGCTGAATGTGGTCTCAGTGGTAAAAAGGCGGTGCGGCCATTGCATACATTGAGCGGGGGTGAGCAAACCAAAGTAAAGCTTTGTTGTTTAGCCGTGATGGCAACCAATGTACTGGTGTTGGATGAGCCCACCGCACATCTTGATGTCGATGCAAAAATGGCGTTGCAGCACGCCCTTAAAGCGTATGCAGGCACCGTAATTGTGGTTTCTCATGAGCCACAATTTATCGAGCACTGGCCGGATAAGGTGATCGATATGACCCAGCTTTAGTCGCTAACGCGTCAGTAACTGCCACGTCAGTAACGGCGAGGTCGCGTGATGCGGCCTCGCTTATTTTTTGCTATTTATGGGTAAATTTGTGTTTTTTGCTAAAAAAGGCTAAATTTGACGGAGTTGGTTAACAAGGATGAATGATGGCGACAGAAAGCAAGGCACCCATTGCGGTGATCAGTGGCGACTTGGTGGATTCGACTGCCTTAAATCGAGATGAGTATGAGCGAGTACTGGCGGAAATCAAAACCATACAAGCCCATATATCGCAAGCGCATTGCGCTAATCAGCACAGCATTATACGCGGTGATGAGTTTCAATCTGTGATCCATGATGTGGCGAACGCGCTTCACTATGTCGTGATGTATCGTGTTGCTATCAAAGCACTGGGAAAACCGTTTGATTGTCGCATCAGCTTTGCGATTGCCGAGCAAGCTGATTTGCGTGAGGCGGTGTCAGAGTCAATGGGACAGGCGTTTGTGCTATCTGGTCGTGGCTTAAAAGCAATGAAAAACCAGCGGCTGGCTTTTTTCTGCGCCAATACCGATCTTGAAGACAGATTTGCATTGCTGATCCATTATCTTGACCGGCAACTCAGCGATGCGACGTCTCGTCAATGCGAAATGATGTTGCCTTTATTACAGCGCGATCAACCACTCCCGTATGGCGAGTTAGCGKCCGCACTTGGGGTCGCGAATGCAACCGTGAGTAAGTCCCTTAAAGCGGCGGGCTGGGGGCTTATCGAGGCATTGTTGGCCGAGTTTCAGCAAGCCGTGGGGGCACACGTATGATGGCCTTCCTTTCTTTGCTGGTTCCCTTGTTACTGACTCATCTTATTTATGATTTCTATCTACAGCCTACGAATTGGTGGACGAAATCGACACCACGCGCGCGAATAGTGGATTGGGCGGTGGGACCGCTCCTCTACGGTTTATGTTTACTGGTACCTGCGGTGTTTTGGACTCAAACCGTCTCGCCGCTATTGGGCGTATTGGCGGTTGGCATAATCACCAAGCGCGTAGTGGCTGTGCTTGATGGTCAACTTGTCGCTCAGTCATCACTGGCCCGTTTTACGGTGAGCCAAGGCATACACCTTTTGGTACTAGGGCTCATTGCCCTGAGTTTTGTGGCGCAGCCACCTTGGGTTGGGCTGACCGAGATGCCTCTGTTTAGCGAGATCGTCGTGATTGGCACGGGCTATTTATTGATCTTAAAGCCGACATCAGTATTGATTGGTCATGTTTTACAGCGCTTTACGGTCACGTTAGACTCATCCTCTGATCATCAACATGATTATCATGGCCTCGTAGCTGCGGGGGCGTTGATTGGCTATTTAGAGCGTATCTTGATCCTGACCTTTACCTTAC
This sequence comes from Salinivibrio sp. IB872, assembly GCF_001995345.1. Lineage (NCBI taxonomy): Bacteria > Pseudomonadati > Pseudomonadota > Gammaproteobacteria > Vibrionales > Vibrionaceae > Salinivibrio > Salinivibrio sp. IB872. Next base: position 16,639 of record NZ_MUFO01000042.1, read on the forward strand.
TTGGCAGCTATACCGCTGTCGGTTTTGTGCTGGCAGCTAAGTCGATTTTTCGTTTTGGTGAGCTGACGCGGTCTGCGGATCGCAGCCTGACCGAATACGTTTTAATTGGTTCGTTATTGTCGGTAGTGATCACGACATTAGTGGGCGTTGTGATCACGCAAAGCCTTACTTTGCTTTAATTACCCTTTTATGGCTAAAAAGTAAGAATTAGCCGTTTTAAGCTTAAATGACGGACTGGTATTAAGAAACGATGCGTCAGTCAGTCGTTTGGCGAACGATAAAAAGGACACTATTTATTGGAACTTGCTTGATGCCCTCAGGTCAGTAATAGGATGCTTGCTTGTTAAATTACTGTTATGGCTAAATAAACCTGAAGGAAAAGTATGTCCCGACACATTTTACTCACCGGAGCACTGGCGGTGTCTTTGCTCTCAGGGTGCAGTTTTCAAGGAGAGTCACACGTGAAAGCTTCCAGCCCAGGCGAACTGAGTGCGCCTGTCGCGAAAAAAATCCCTCATGAAATGACCATTCACGGCGACACGCGCGTGGATAACTACTATTGGATGCGTGACGATGCACGCCAAGATCCCGATGTGATCGCCCATCTTAATCAAGAAAACGCCTATGCCGATCAGGTGCTCGCGCACACTGAGCCAATGCAGGCCAAACTATTCGATGAAATCAAAGGGCGTATCGTCAAAGACGACGCCTCGGTTCCCGTCAAAAAAGGCAGTTATTTCTATTCCAGTGAGGTGGAAGGCGATAATGAATATCGCACTTACGTGCGTGCGAAAGACTTTGCCGGCACCGACAAAACGGTAATTTTGGATGTCAACGCGCTCGCGAAAGGGCATGAGTTTTACAGCATTGGCCAACTCAGTGTCAGCCCAAACGAAAACCTATTAGCCTATGGGGAAGATACCCTTAGCCGCCGCGTTTATACCATTCAAGTTAAAGACCTCACCACCGGTGAGTATCTCGATGATAAAATTGAAGGCGCCTCGAGCAGTATTGTGTGGCAGAACGACAACCAAGCCTTCTACTACATCAAAAAAGATCCGCAAACCTTGCTGGGATATCAGGTATATCGCCACCGTTTGGGCACCCCACAATCCGCTGATACGTTAATTTACGAAGAAACGGATACCAGCTACTACACCGGCTTGAGTAAAAGCAAAGACGGTGAGCAGATCTTTATTTGGCACTCCAGCACTGAAACCAGCGGCGTATCGCTCGTGGATGCCAATGATCCGAATGCCACCGCCCAAGTGTTTTATCCGCGAGAAACTGGCATTGAATATGACGTGGCGAAGCGTGGTGAGTGGTATTACATCTATACCAACTATCAAGCAGTCAACTTCCGCTTGATGAAGGTACACCAAAGTGAGCGTGACGATCGCAGCCAATGGCAAGATGTGATCGCGCCAAACGATAAGGTGCAGTTGGTTGATTTTACGCTATTTGATAACCACTTGGTGTACGAGCAGCGCGAGAATGGCTTGCCGCGTACCACAGTGCGTAACCTCACCACTGGGGAGGAATATCAGCTCACGTTTAACGACTCGGCTTATGCGTCCTACCTGACCGGCAATGCTGAAATGGATAACACCGCGGTGCGCGTGTATTACACCAGCTTGACCACACCGGGAACCTATTACGAGTTTGACTTGGCATCGGGCGAGCGTGAAATGCTCAAACAAAACCAAGTGCTGGGTGATTTCAACCCGGACAACTACCAATCCGAGCGGGTGATGATCACCGCACGTGATGGCGCGCAAGTGCCTGTGTCTTTAGTGTACCGTAAAGATCGCTTCAAAAAAGATGGCACCAACCCGCTCTATCAATACGGCTATGGCTCCTACGGCGCGACCATGGATCCCATGTTCTCTACCACGCGTTTAAGCCTGTTAGATCGTGGCTTTGTCTTTGCTATTGCTCATATTCGCGGCTCTGAAATGCTGGGACGCCCTTGGTATGACGATGGCAAAAAACTCAACAAAAAGAATACCTTTAACGACTTTATTGATGTGACTAAAGCGCTGACCGCGCAGGGCTATGGTGATAAAGACAAGGTGTTTGCCGTTGGTGGTTCAGCCGGTGGCTTGTTAATGGGAGCGATCATCAACCAAGCGCCAGAGTTGTATTTAGGCGTGGCGGCGCATGTGCCGTTTGTGGATATTGTCACCACCATGTTGGATGAGTCGATTCCACTGACCACCAACGAGTATGACGAGTGGGGCAACCCGAATGACAAAACTTACTACGAGTACATGCTTAGCTATTCACCGTACGACAATGTCAGTGCGCAAGATTACCCCAACTTGCTGGTCACCACAGGCCTGCATGACTCACAAGTGCAGTACTTTGAGCCAATGAAATGGGTCGCAAAACTGCGTGAACTCAAAACCGATAACCATACATTGGTGTTTAAAACCGATATGGAAGCCGGCCACGGCGGCGCATCGGGACGCTTTAAGCGCATTAAAGAAGATGCATTGGAATATGCCTTCTTCTTTGATTTGCTCGACAAGCAGGGTAAGTAATCAAAGGGTAACCCTCTGAAACGAGAAAAGCGCCGATAGTGGCGCTTTTTTTATGCGGGATGAGACGCGATAAACACGCTCAGTGCAGGTGAAAAAAGATGCTTAGGCTTACTGATTGTTCTCCGCATCTTCACGCTTGATCACCTTGTGGCCTTCTTCGGTCACGCCATTTTTCCAATAGCTGCTGATGTAGATAAACTCGCGCTCAACATCACGATCGTTACGGAAGTATTGGCGCAGTGCGCGCATGCTTTCAAACTCACAGGCACACCACACGGACACTTGCCCGGCTAACCAAGGCTGTGCTTTTACCGTCTCGGCCAACGTCGGGGTGGTCAGCCAAATAATCTCCATCCCCGCGGGGGCGTCGAGTGGTTGAGCATCCTCTGCAGTATCGAGCTGGATCACTGCATAACCTTTGGCATCGCGAGGTAAGATCTTGATCTTGGCCGATAGTGCCGGCAACGCGGTCATATCGGCCGCCATAAAGAACCAATCCGCATCGCGATTAATCGGCGCAATCGTCCCAGGGCCGGCAATATTAATGGTATCACCCACTTGGGCATTCAGAGCCCAGCGCGCGGCAAAACCACAGTCGGCTTGCTCGATTTGGTGGCGAACCATATCCACTTCAATTTGCTGCTGGCTAGGCATAAAGCGGCGAATGGTGTAGGTACGCATTACGGGGCGCTCGCCTTCTGCTAATCCGCTCAGATCGGTGCTTCCCGCTTTATCAAACAGTAACTTGATATAGCCGCCTTCACACTCTGCAGGGAACGCCGAGAAAGCGTCGCTTTGTAAGGTCAAGCGTTGCATATTAGGTGTGACGGTTTGGGTATCAATAACGTGAGTGAGGTGATAGTTCGGCTGTTTCATATTTTCTAACTTAAAATCATTATCATTTACAATTAATCATACCATTCGGATGCGGGATGTGTAAGTGCTTTACATTGTTTTACGCTTCTATACTAGGCAATACCCTGAGAAGTGAGTAAGATACAGACGCATTATTATTACTAAAAAACAATCACATGGAGCAAAAATGAAGAAAGTCATACTCACGGGCGCGATGGCGGTGCTGCTGTCGTTGAACGTGTCAGCCTCTGAGCTCAAGCCGATCATGAAAGAAATGAAAATGACCTTTAAAGAGGCGGCGAGCGCACAAAATATCGAAGCCATGCAAGCCCCGGTTGCGAAATTAGAAACCCTGATCGCGCAAGCTAAAGCGGGTAGCTATCCACCGGAAAAAGTAGAGACCTTCATGGAAGGGTTCGATAAGCTGGCGGTGACAGTAGAGGAAATTGATGCCGCGCTGAGCGAAGGCGACCTTGATAAGGCGCAACAAGGTTTGCGCCAAATTGATGCTTTACGTGAAGAGTACCACGACAAACGCAACCCAAGCATTTGGCAGCGCTTATTCGGTTAATCGCGCAATCAGTGAACGTGACGATAGCGAGGGTATGATGGCGACTCAAAAAACGATTCTGCGTTATCCCTCGCTGTCGGTAGCATCTGCATTTGAGAAAGAACAGGCGTTGATCCACCGAGTAGAGCAGGGTGAACTCAACGAGGCATTACTGCTTTGGCAGCCAGATGCGCAAACCTTGGTGCTGCCAGCAGGCCAAAAATGGCCCCAAACGCCTGAATTGCGTCGCGCCCTATCAGCGTTAGGTTGGCAAATACAGAGCCGCCGAACAGGCGGGGCGCCGGTGCCGCAACTACCCGGCGTGATTAACGTGTCTTACCTGACGGTGTGGCCGAATAACACCCCTTATCATATCCAAATGGCGTACCAGTATTTTTGCACCATTTTACAGTCTTTTTTCCATCAGTTAGGCATTACGACCACGGTGGGTGACACGCCCGGATCGTATTGTGATGGTGACTACAACCTCAATATTGCCGGCAAAAAAGTGGTGGGAACCGCCCAGCGTATTCTGCATTTAGGTGCGGGTGCAGGCAAACAAACCGTAATGCTGGCACAAGCGTGTCTGCTGATTGATGCCGATTGCCAACATATTGTTGCCCCTGTATCGCTGTGTAATCAGCTTTGTGGTCACCCCGATCGCATTGAGGCCGAGGTGCATACCCCCTTGTCGGCGCACTTAGGTGAATTGCCGACAACCGAACAACTGTTTCAGTTGTTGACTCAAGCGTTTATAGCAAGGCCACCACTCGTGGTGGGCAAGGCTTGAGGCCGCGGCTCAATATAGCATGCTTTAGCACAATCGTGCCTAAAACAAATCCCAAGGAGAGAGGAATGCGCGTCCATCTTGTTATTCACGAGGCGTTTGAAGGCCCAGGAGCCATTTTAGATTGGTGTGACGAGCGTGCCTATCATGTGACCACCAGTCATTTGTATCGGGGCGAGCCGTTGCCAGAAAGCGGTGAAGGCATTGACCTGCTGGTGGTACTCGGCGGGCCGCAGAGTCCAGATACGCCACAGTCTGAGTGTCCGCATTTCGATAGCCAACGCGAGCAAGCGCTGATTAGGCAGTGTATCGAACAAGGCAGTGCGGTAGTAGGGATTTGCCTCGGGGCGCAATTGATTGGTGAAGCCTTGGGCGCACCGTATCAGAAAAGTCCTGAGCCCGAGATTGGCTACTTCCCCATCCAATTAAGCGAGGATGGCCACATCGACGAGCACATTCCGCACTTCGCGCCGCAAGAAATTGTGGGTCATTGGCATAATGATATGCCGGGGCTAACACCCAATAGTCGTGTACTGGCCAGTAGCGAAGGTTGCCCGCGACAGATCGTGAAGTACGGACCACGGGTGTATGGCTTTCAATGCCATCTTGAATTGACGCCGCTGGCGGTTGAAGGCTTACTGCACGCCGCCTATCCAGAGGGCGAGGCCGCTAACAAGCGCTTTATTCAAGACCCTGCCTCCATTCGCGCCTTTGATACGGCACCGATGAATGCGCACTTGTTTGCCTTTCTCGATAGCGTGCTAACCGACAACGATCTCGTCACTGAGTGGCTGTTCTAAGCAATTAGGTTAGGAGCACGGTAACCGCCACAGTGCTCCGCCTACTAAGCGCTATTGTTTGAGCGTCATCGTCTGAGCGCCATCTACCGCGTGTTAGTGCAACATTCCTTCACACACGGCGGTGACATCATCATCCAATAAACTCAACTCGATGGCTATCTTCATTGCTGCCACCACATCACTTACCGGCATGCTCGGGGCGCGGTGTTTGCACGCTTGTGCTGGGCTGTAGGGAATATGAATAAAGCCGGCGCGTACCTCGGTGTGATGAGCCAGCGCATGCATCAAGCCATAAAACACGTGGTTACACACAAAGGTGCCCGCGGTGTAAGAAATACTGGCAGGATGATGCGCTTCGTTTAACGCGTTCACTAAACGGTTGAGCGGCAAGGTAGAGAAATACGCAGTGGGCCCAGATGGCACCACCGGCGTCCCATGCGGCTGCTTACCGGCGTTGTCGGGAATGGGCGCGTCCTGATAATTGATCGCGACCTTCTCCAAGCTTATCTCAGCGCGACCACCGGCTTGGCCAAGAGCAATCACCATCACCGGACTGAGCGATTCTAGCGCGCTGTGTAACGTCGGTAAGCTGTCTGCAAAGGTGCAGGGAAGACGCACAGCTTTGACGATGCACTCCTCATTAGGCTGCCAGCCTTCTAATGCTTTTGCCACTTGCCAAGACGGGTTATCGCTCTCGCCGCCGAACGGTTCAAATCCAGTTATCAATATCGTGTGCATCCAATGCCTCGCGTAAAAAAGCGGTAGAGCTATACTCTACCGCAGGTTTACAAGCCAATCACGCAAAGGACGTACGCAAAGGAAGATTTATTCAAACAGGTAGAGGTAATTCTCATAACCTGCCTCGGCCATTTTATCGACGGACACAAAGCGCATTGCGGCTGAGTTCATGCAATAACGCAAGCCGGTGGGTGCGGGACCATCCTCAAACACATGGCCAAGGTGCGAATCGGCGACTTTGCTGCGGACCTCGGTGCGCGTGTAGAACAGGGAGTTATCCGGCTTGGTAACCACATACTGCTCATTAATGGGCTGTGTGAAGCTCGGCCAGCCGGTACCGGATTTGTATTTATGAGTGGATGAGAACAGCGGCTCGCCCGAAACGATATCCACATAAATCCCCGCTTGCTTGTTGTCCCAATACGGGTTTTGGAACGCGGGTTCAGTGCCATCTTCTTGGGTGACTTCGTACTCTATGTCTGACAACATCGCGCGGATTTTTTCATCCGAGGGGCGCGAGTAGCGGTTATTCGTTGATGTCTTATCCTCCGCTTTTTGCGCATCTATCATCTCTCGCAAGGTGACCGGGTTGTCTTTGCGATCGTCACCAAAAATCTCGTCCAGATACTGGTCACGCCCTGATGCATAGCGATAGTAGCTATAGCGAATGCTGTGGTTTTTGTAGTAATCCTGATGATAACTTTCTGCTGGCCAGAATTTCTCAAACGGGATTAACTCGGTTTTCAGCGGCTTTTTAAACACGCCTAACGCTTCAATTTCCGCCATAAAATCCGCGGCAATTTGCTTTTGTGTTTCAGAGCGATAAAAGATCGCGGGACGATATTGTGGGCCACGGTCAACGAACGAGCCTTGGTCATCGGTGGGGTCGATATGACGGAAAAACTGATCCAGCACCTGTTCATAATTCACGACGTTAGGATCATAGGTGACATCAATCACCTCAATATGCCCACTGGTGCCGGACGAAACCTCTTTATAGGTGGGATTTTCAAGCTCACCGCCTGAGTAGCCAGACACCACATCAATCACGCCGTCGAGCTTTTCAAGATCAGATTCTGTACACCAAAAGCAGCCGCCCGCAAGGGTCGCTTTTTGGTAGCCTTGGTCTGTGGTGGCGGTATCTTTCACCGCCGCATAACTTGCTATCGATAGCAAACTGAACGCTGTAAACGCGATAACGCGCCACATTGACTTGTGCTGTTTCATGATCGCCTCGTTATTGGGGTTGGTGAGGATAAAGACCTGCGCGCCAAGCAGAAACTTTCATCCTCCCACTTTTCTGTTGTTACAGATAACGTAGCGCAGAAAAGCCCTTAGCGATCACCTACCAAAGCAGCTGACCCAACACAGGGGCAAGCAACACAGTGACCATGCCAGCAATCATCATTACCACACTCGACACCACCCCTTCGGCATGGCCTATCTGATAGGCTTTAGCGGTGCCTGCTCCGTGTGCTGATGCGCCCAAACTTGCGCCGCGTCCTAAGCGCGAGCGAATCGCAATCACGGTCAGAATACTTTCACCAATCGCCATGCCAATCACCCCAGTGAGAACCACAAACAGCGCGGTGAGATCACTTTGCCCGCCAATCGCTTTGGTGGCTTCGACGGCAAAAGGGGTAGTAATTGAGCGCATCGCCAAACTACGTTGCAGCAGTTCAGACAGCTCAAACACCCGCGCTAGCACCACAGTACTGGTAATCGCGACCAGCACCGACACGGTGACACCGATTGACAGAGATAACCAATGGCGGCGGATGAGCGCGCGGTTATCATACACGGGGATCGCAAACGCCACAGTCGCTGGGCCCAGCAGCCACAGCAGCCAGTACGATTGCGCCATGTAGTCTTGATACGGAATATTAAACCCGACTACCACCGCGACAATCAGCAAGGGCGCGAGCAACAATGGCATCACCAGAATGGAGGGATGACGGCGATACAGCCATTTGCTCATGTAATAAAAGCCAAGAGTCATTAAAAAGCAGGTAACGCTTAATAACGAGGCGTGAAGCCAAGGAGGTAAAGCAGACATCATGGCTTAGCACTCCGGTTTTAAATCAGGATGATGCGTATGGTGATGGTTACTGCGGCGGCGCGCCATTTTAACCTCAAAACGATACACCTTATCGACCACCCAAGCGGTTGACGCAATCACCATCGCGGTACTTAGAATCAGGACAACCATGATCTTACCGCCTTCTTGCAGCAATAAATCTTGGTAGTTGACCACCGCCACCACCGCCGGCACAAAAAACAGCAACATCTCGGCTAACAGCCACGCCGCCCCGCGGCGCAACCAATCGGCACGGACAATTTTCAACATTAATGCGCCTAACAACAGCAACATACCGGTGAGGTTGGCCGGTAGTGGAATAGCAAAGGTTGTGACCAACCAATCAGACAAAAACCAAATGCCTGCTAAGACAAAGACTTGCAGTAAGGTAAGTAAGGCGTTTTTAATCAATTGCATCGAAGGCGTGCCAAGAATCTGTGAGATGGCTCATAGTTTACGTCTTGGCAGAGAGTGAATAAAGTGACTTTTTTTTATTTAAACTATGCCAAAATGGCATTAATTATTGAGCGATAAAGCTGCGTTAGCGACGAACCAGTCCCGTGATAATCAGTTTTCGTCATGCATGCCTAGCACTAAAAGTGAAAC